>JAIDUY010000228.1 GCA_029059965.1 Muribaculaceae bacterium | reverse complement strand
CCGTCGAGGCGTCCGCTGCATATCATCGAGTCGTCGACGCCGATCGTTCCCGCGGGCGGTGTGTCGTAGAGCGACAGGTCGTAGTCGAGCACCCGGTCGGGTGTGGTTCCGAGTTTTTCGGCCACAAGGCGGCGTATGGAGTCCTTGCAGTCGTCAAGCCCGAGCGCGACCACCGGAAGCATATCTTTCTGACGGGACAGCGGATTGCCTTCGTTGACGGCGCGGTTGAAGTGTATGGCAAGGTGCGGAATGGTCAGCAGAGGCTTGTCGAAACGCACGGCCACGTTGCGCGGGCGCAGCGGGTTGTCGCCGCGCAGCACAGCCCGTCCGGCAATCGACAGCGGACGGTCGAACCATGTGTAGAGTATCGGACCTCCGTAGACCTCGGTGTTGAGCTTCACTGCCCCGCCCTCGCATTTGATTTCGCAATGGGGCTTGATGCGGAAGCCGGGCGAGTCGCTGTGTGCGGCAATCATATGGAAACCTGCCTCGGGACCGCCGTTGCCGACGATAAAGGCGAATACGGCTGTTCCGTTGGCCATGGTGTAGCAGCGGTCGCCGGGACGAAGTGTCCAGCGCTCGGCCGGGTCGAGTCGGCTGAAGCCGTTGCGTTCAAGCTCGAGGCGCACGCTTTCGGCCGCCAGGAAGTTGACGGGCGACGAATCGAGAAAGCGCATCAGGTCGGCTGTATGTGTCATTCCAGTACTTTTTTATGATAGATGAAGTTGGTGGCGCGAAGGGCGTCGCATATGTCTTCGCTCAGATAGCTGTCGAAGCGGTATTTCAGCTCGGCCAGCACCATGGGCAGGGCGTCGGTGGGAGCCTGGCGGACGGTATCGGCGAAGTCGTACATGTTCTGATAGATGTCGGCGAGTTTCTCGGCCAGCGACACTCCGACGGGCGTGTCCGAATAGCGCATGTCCTCGACCGGGGTGTCGAGGTAGACGTCGTATTCGCCGAACAGAGCGGCCATGGACTCGCGGGCGCTGTCGTAGAGATCCTCGTCCATACTCTGGTATATCATCCCGCTGTCCTCGCCTTCTTCCTGTCCGTATGGTCGCAGGTCGGCGATGGCCGCGTAGAGCCGCGGCAGATAGCGCAGCACCTCGCGGCAGAAGGAATTGGCGCCGTTTTCGGAGCATGTGGCCACGGCGGCGCAGTATTCGGCGGCGAGTCCCGCAAGGGCTATTGTCTGCGGGCTCGGGGTATTAGCCTTGTTTTCCTGATTCATTTTTTCTTTTCTTCGGGTCGGTAAAGGCGGTTGTCGACTATGTACTTGTACACGCCCTGCGGCAGGAAGTAGTTCATCGTACGGCCCTTGGCGATGGCCTGGCGGATGAATGTGCTCGAGATGTCGACCATGGGGGCATCGACGACCTCGAGTCCGGCGATATGGTTCTTCTCCACCGGATATCCAGGACGGCGGTACACGATTACTCCGTACTGGTCGAGTATTCGCTGGGGCTCGCGCCACTTGTCGAATATGCGCCAGTTGTCGCTGCCGATTATGAGCTTGAATTTCAGCTCGGGATAGCGCGATGCCAGCAGGTCGAGGGTGTCGATTGTGTACGATGGCCGCGGCATGGTCAGCTCGATGTCGCAGATGTCGATGTCGGGCGCGCCCTTGATGGCAAGGTTGAGCATGGCAAGGCGCTTCATGTCGGGCAGCAGCTCGCCGGGGTCCTTGAGCGGATTGCGCGGCGACAGGGTGAGCCACACCTTGTCGACATATTTCCACTGGCTCAGATACGAGGCCAGCATCATGTGGCCGACATGGACGGGGTTGAAGCTCCCGCCAAGTATTCCTACGGTGACTGCCATGGCTCAGCGTGCCGACAGCACAAGGAAGCCGTCGATAAGGTTGCGCGTCTGACGGATAGCCGTCATCAAGTCGTCGTTGACAATGCGTCGGTCGAATGCTCCGGCGCGCGATAGCTCGTACTCGGCACGGTCGATGCGCTCGTCGATGTTTTCGGGGCTCTCGGTGCCGCGCGATTCAAGGCGCCGGCGCAGCTCGTCTATGCTCGGAGGCTCGATGAATACCGTCAGGGCTTCTGCTCCGTAGAGGTCCTTGACGCGCAGCGCTCCGTTGACGTCGAGGTCGAGTATGATGTTATGTCCTTCACCTGTGATACGGTCGATTTCGCTGCGCAGGGTGCCGTAGAGGCGTCCGGGGTATACTTCCTCGAACTCTACGAACTCGCCCTCGGCGATGGCGTCGCGGAAGGCTTCCTCGCTCATGAAGTAGTAGTTCACGCCGTCTTTCTCGCCTTCGCGCGGAGGGCGTGTGGTTGCGGAGACGGCGAATCCGAGATTCAGGTCGCCCTGCTCGACCAGGGCGTTGATGATTGTGGACTTGCCGCACCCCGAGGGTGCGGCAAGTACTATGATTTTTCCTTTGTCCATTGGCTGGTGCTCTGTCATGAGTAGCGCGCTCAGGCCTGGTGGGCGTCGCGCAGCAGGTCGTTGACTGTTTTGGCGGGTGTGAATGTGTAGGCGGGTACTTCGACGAATACGGTGTTCCACTTGCTCATAGCGCCGTTCCACAGTCCGGGGAGCTCGAGGGCGCGCAGGTCGCGGCCGCCGAGGCTCTTGGAGGAGATGAAACCTGTCGCCTGGTCGACGTAGTCGGGCAGATGGTAGCGGGTGCCGTCGGCGCGCTTGATGCAGCATGCCAGGTCGACGGGATTGAAGTGGGAGGCCTTTGCCATGAGTTCGGCGTTCTCTGCCTTGCTCAGGTCAATCTGCGAGGATTCAAGTATCTGGGGCGCGAGTGTGCTACCGTCCGAGGAATAGGCGTTGTAGGGGCCGCCGCCGGGCTCGCCTTCGTTGCGCACCATGCCGCACACGCGCAGCGGTCGGTCGAAGATGGCGAGTATTTCTTTGGCGCGGGCGTCGTCGTCGGCAGCTTCTTCAAGGCCGGTGGTGTTGGTGCACAGGATGCCTTCGACGAAGGCGCGGGCGTCGGCCACGGTCTTGCTGTCGGCATTGGCGCGCAGGGCTTCGGCGAGGCTTTCCATGCGGTCGCGCACCAGCAGCAGCATACCGCCGAGCACTTTCTTGTAGCGCACCGACTTGTCGCGCAGCGACTTCTGGGCTATGTTGTCGATGTTTTTGATGAACACGACGGTGGCATCGATGTCGTTGAGGTTCTCGATGAGGGCGCCGTGGCCGCCGGGACGGAACACGAGGCGTCCGTCGTCATCGCGGAAGAGTTCGTTGTCGGGGGTGACGGCGATGGTGTCGGTGCTGGGTTTCTGCTCTGACAGACTTACGTCGTAGCGCACGCCTTTCTTTTTCTCCATTTCGGGGAGGACGGCGGCGATTTTCTCGTCGAAGAGCTTGTGGTGGTTCGACGAGACGGTGAAGTGAACCTTGACGATGCCGTCCTTGTTGGCTGCCATTTCGGCGCCTTCGGCGAGCTGTTCCTCGAGTGCGGTAACGCTGTCGCCGCTGTAGTCGTGGAATTTGAGCAGTGCCTTGGGAAGCTGTCCGTAGTCAAGGCCTTCGGGCATGATGATGGCGCGCACAACGTCCTTGTGGCGTCCGCCGGCTATTAGCTCGTCCACTCCCGCGCCGTAGATTTTCTTTGTGGCGGCGTCGAGGTCGGCGAAGAATGCGAAACGGTGTATGTCGGCTATAAGTTCGGCCACGGGGCTCTTTTCGGCCGGAATAGCCTCTTCGGAATTGACAAAGGCGAACAGGGCCTTGAACATGCGCGAGGCAGCTCCCGAGGCGGGAACGAACTTCACCACATCACCGCCGTCGGCAAGAAAGCTGTTCCAGCGGTTCTCGCA
>JAIDUY010000227.1 GCA_029059965.1 Muribaculaceae bacterium | reverse complement strand
TTGCCGACAAGGGCTGCCGCTGCCGAGCGGTGGTGGCCGTCGGCGATATAGAGGTAGGGTATGCGGTCGAATTCGGCGGTGATGGCCTCGATGGTGGCCTCGTCGTCAATCACCCAGAAGTGGTGTCCGAAGCCGTCGGGAGCTGTGAAGTCGTACTCCGGCTCGGTCTGTGCCACGCGGCGGATGATGTCCTCGAGCACCTTGTTGTCGGGGAAGGCGAAGAACACGGGTTCGATGTTGGCGTTGTTGATGCGGACGTGCTTCATGCGGTCCTCCTCCTTGTCGCGGCGGGTGAGCTCGTGCTTCTTGATGCGGCCCTCCATGTAGTCGTCGACGTTGGCGGCGACCACTATGCCGAACTGGGTGCGGCCGTCCATGGTCTGGGCGTAGATATAGTAGTGTTCCTTCTCGTCCTGTACGAGCCAGCCCTTGCTGCGGAAGGCTGCGAAGTTCTCGACGGCCTTGTCGTACACGCGGGGATCGTGCTCGTCGGTGCCCGGCTCGAAGTCGATTTCGGGCTTGATGATGTGGTAGAGCGAGCGCGGATTACCTTCGGCTTCGGCGCGGGCTTCCTCGCTGTTGAGCACGTCGTAGGGGCGCGATGCCACTTCGGTGACTAAGTCGCGCGGCGGACGGATGCCGCGGAATGGTTTAACTTTGGCCATGATTCGTGTTTTTGGGTAGTATAGTATTTGAATAAGGTGTAATATGGCTTAGCGGACGAAGATGGTTTCCTCGCGGTCGGGACCGACGGAGATGACGGTCACGGGCACGCCGAGCTCCGACTCGATGAACTTCACGTAGTCGGTGAAGGCCTTGGGGAGCTCCTCGGCGTGGCGCATGTTCTTGAGCTCGGTCATCCATCCCGGGAAGGAGCGGTAGATGGGCTCGACATTGCCGCTGCCCTCGGCCTCGTCGCCGACCGAGAAGGGGAAGTCGCGGGTCACGCTGCCGTCGGGCAGGCGGTACTCGGTGGCGGCCTTGATGGTGGCGAAGCTGTCGAGGACGTCGCTCTTCATCATGATGAGGTCGGTGACGCCGTTGATCATCACGGCGTAGCGCAGCGCCACAAGGTCGAGCCAGCCGCAGCGGCGCTCGCGGCCTGTCACGGCGCCGTACTCATGGCCGATGTCGCGTATGGTGGCGCCGACATTGTCGAAGAGCTCGGTGGGGAAGGGGCCGCTGCCCACGCGGGTGCAGTAGGCCTTGAAGATGCCGTAGACGCGGCCTATGCGGCCGGGGGCGATGCCCAGGCCGGTGCAGGCGCCGGCGGCCACGGTGTTGCTGGAGGTCACGAAAGGATAGGAGCCGAAGTCTACGTCGAGCATAGTGCCCTGAGCGCCTTCGCACAGAACCTTGCGGCCTTCGTCGAGGGCGCGGTTGACGAGGTGCTCGCTGTCGACGCGCTCAAAGTCGCGGAGATAGTCGATGGCGTCGAACCATTCGGCTTCGGCGGCGACGAACGATTCCGAGCCGGCTGCCGGGCAGCCGAGAGCCTCGAGCTGTTCGAGGTGAGCCTCGCGCACGGCCTTGTAGCGTTCGGCGAACGAGGGGTCGTCGATGTCGCCCACGCGGATGCCGCGGCGCGATACCTTGTCGGTGTAGGCCGGGCCTATGCCCTTGCCGGTGGTGCCGATCTTGGAGCTGCCTTTGCGGCGCTCGTTCGCCGCGTCGAGCAGACGGTGGGTGGGAAGTATCATGTGAGCCTTGCGCGATATGCGAAGTATGGAGTGGAGGTCGATGCCGTCGGCCTCGAGGGCTTCGGCCTCGCCGCGGAACAGAACCGGGTCGAGGACAACGCCGTTGCCGATGATGTTCACTGCCGAGCCTCCGCCGGCGAATATGCCCGAGGGGATGGAGCGCAGAACGTGCTTGTGGCCGTCGAACTCAAGGGTGTGGCCTGCGTTGGGGCCGCCCTGGAACCTGGCCACCAGGTCGTATTCGGGTGCAAGTACGTCCACAATCTTTCCTTTTCCTTCGTCTCCCCACTGGAGACCGAGTAACAGATCGGCTTTCATAGTTTTCTATGCGTAGGATTATTTGGGTTTGTTCTTCGATTCTTTTTTGATGGTTTTTGCGGCTTTGCGTTTGCGCGCGCAACTCGAGCAGATGCCGTAGACATTGATGGAGTACTGCGAGGGCGCGAACGAGGCTATGCGCAGCGCGCGAATCTGCTGCTCCAGGCCCGGGATGCGTATGTCGCGCACTTTGCCGCACGAGGTGCACACGGCGTGAGTGTGCGAGCCGCTCGCTGCCTCGTAGAGTATGCGGCTGCCGAAGCTGTCGGCGAGCAGGATGCCGCAGTCGACAAGTAGACGCACGTTGTTGTACACCGTGGCCACGGAGACGCGGTGCCCGCTGCTCTCCAGCCGGCCGCAGAGGCTCTCGATGCTGAAGTGTCCTTTCATGGAAAGCGCTGTCTCCAGTATCATGGTGCGCTCGGGCGTGTTCCGCCTGCGGGTGCGCCTCAGGTATTCGGCAAATATCTGTGCGGGTTCAGGCCCGCGGATCTTGTCGGCGTTCATAGCTGCGGACAAAATTACTAATTATTTCGGAATATTTATTACCTTTGTGAAAAATTGGAG
>JAIDUY010000226.1 GCA_029059965.1 Muribaculaceae bacterium | reverse complement strand
TGATGATTTCTGCGATGCCGGCCTTGTCGTCTGCGCCGAGCAGGGTCGCGCCGTCGGTGACGATAAGGTCCTGGCCGATATAGTCGTTGAGCTCGGGAAAATCCGAGGGCGAGAGCACGATGCCCTCAGCCTGGCTGAGCACTATGTCGCCGCCGGGATAGCCTGTGACGATGCGGGGGTTGACATGGCGACCGCTCATGTCGGGCGATGTGTCCAGATGGGCGATGAAGCCTACGGTGGGGATGTCGCCTTCGGTATTGGCGGGCAGGGTGGCCATGAGGTAGCCGTTGTCGTCGAGTGTAATTTCGGCCAGGCCCATTTTCTCGAGCTCGGCCTTGAGGTGCTCGGCGAAGACCATCTGCCCCGGTGTGCTGGGGGTCATATTGGTAAGTTCGTCACTCTGAGTGTCGAACTTCACGTAGTTCAGGAATCTGTCGACTAATGTCATTTCATATACGCCTTTGCGGCGTCGGTTTCAAGGTTATTTTATTGGATGATTGTCGGGGAGGGATATCAGTTGAGCAGACGCCAGGGCACGACGGCCTTGAGGCTGTTTCCGCCGGCGGCAGTGTCGTAGGCGAAGCGGTAGCCCTCGATCTGAAGCGAGGTCAGCAGCTGCACCACAAAGGGTCGCATGGCGCCGAACGATTCGTACTCGGGCTTGAGGAGGTTGACGTAGTGGCCGGTGAGGCTGCCGCGGTTGTACCGGCTGTAGTCGCGGGCGCTGCCGAAGGTGAAGCTGTACTGTGCGAAGCCGCCGCTGAAAGCGAACTGCACGTCGTCGGCGCCTGTAGCCTCGCGGAGAGCTGCGCAGCGCTTGCCCATGATTTCGAGCACGTTGGCGCGCACTTCGGTGAAGTTGAGTTCCATCGGGCGCAGGCGCACGAGCTGCTTGACGCGGGCCACGGGAATCTCGTAGCTGCGCGAGGCGTTGTCGACGTCGGTCACCGTGACGGTCATCTTGCCGTCGAGGCGGGTCAGCGCATTGGCGATGTTATCGAGTCGCTGGCCGGTATGGCTCTTGAGATACATTGCAAGGGCATACTGCACAAGGCTTTCGGACAGGTCGGCCACTGCGATGTTGCTGTCGGCAAAGCGGACGTCAATCTTGTAGTCGGCGTCGGCATAGCTGACGGATGCGCTTTCGAGAGCGGGAGTCTCAGCCGCCATTTCGGTCAGTTCGGCATTGACGGGAGTGACAGTCGATTCGAGGATTTCGTTGTCTTCTTTGGCGGTGCTGCATGCCGTCGCGGCCATAAGGGCGACGAAGCATACGAGGATGTGCCGGATGGTCTTTTTCATAAGGGCCTTGAGCATGGGTTATATATAGATTCGGGCGCCGGACCGCCCGCAGGCAGCACGTCGCCGTGTGCAAAAATAATACTTTTGCGGCATCCCGCAAAACTAAAAGGGGCTTAAGAAGCGCTTTCTGCTGTAAAACAGAAAAACGGAGACGCCGTCAGTTTTCGGGTGGCATCAGCCGAATTTGCTGATTTTGCGCAGCAGAGGCTCGTTGATGATGCGGATACGGCGTCCGTCGACAATCAGAATCTTCTCGTTTACGAATGTCGTGAGCGTGCGGATTGCGTTGGAAGTGGTCATGTTCGAGAGGTTCGCCAGATCCTCGCGCGCCATGTAGATGCGCAGGGTCGAGCCGTCTTCCTCGTAGCCGTAGTTCTCGAGCAGCACAATCAGGGCGTCGGCCAGACGGCCTCGTATGTGTTTCTGGGTCAGGTTGACGATACGTGTGTCGGAGCCGCCGAGGTTGCGCGACAGGTCGCGGATGAAGAACCACGCCAGGTTGATGTTGTTCTGTATCATCTCCTTGACCAGCGACAGCGGCAGTGCGCCCAGAGCCGAGGCCTCGAAAGCGGCCGCACTGGACACGTAGGGCTCCTCGGCAAAGAAAGCGCGGTAGCCGAAGTACTGAACGGGGCGGATGAGGCGCAGAATCTGGACGCGGCCGCCGATGCCTTCCTTGTACTTTTTCACCTTGCCCTTGAACAGGCACCACAGGAATTCCGGCTCATCGCCTTCGGCGTAGATAAGCTGGTTCTTCTTGAAATGATGTATCTGAAGATTGTCGGTCACCAGACGTTTTTCTTCGGGAGAGAGGATGGACCAGATTTCCGCCATGTCCTCGTTGATGACCTTCTCAAGTGCAGTCTTTATCATTTTTCTGCTGTGGAATAGTGTTGTACGGCATGCAAAGATAGGCAGAAATCCTCAAACCGCCAAAAAAATTGTAGCTCCGCGGGCGAAAGTTGTAGCGAAAGTGGTGAAATTTTTATAATTTTTTATGTCTCGGGGGCGCGCGATTTTGTTCTCAGAAATATTTTTTCTACTTTTACAGAATAATTTAAAGTCTTGCCATGAATAGATCAATCATACCCATACTCCTGATGGCGGCAGCGGCTTCGGCCGGCTCGCTGACAGGCTGCAAATCAGACAACGGAGCCGAAAACGAAAGCTCCGCCCTGCCCGTATGGATCGAGGCTGACTCCGCCGCGGCCATACACTCGCGTCTGCTCTACGACTTTCCCTGGACCGTCGACGAGGCACGCCCCGTATTCCGCGAACGCTATCCCGAATTTTCCGACGCCGACATCGACCGCTTCATCGAACAGAAATACATCGAGACGCTCGAAATCGACGGCGTGCTGCGCGTGCACCGCAAGGCTCCGCGCAACCTCGCCCTGCTCAATCCTGAAATCAGCGGCTTCACAGGCCGCGGCGACGAGGCCCGTCCCGAACGCATTGCCTATGTCGACTCCATCCTCGCATGGAAGCGCGGCCTCAATCCCGTCGGAGGCGCCCATCAGGTGACCTATCGCTTCAGCATCGCCGTTCCCTACGACTCCGCCCTCGTCGGCGACACTCTCCGCGTATGGCTGCCGCTGCCCCTCGACAGCGCCGCGGTCGACTATCAGAAAGGCCTCGAGATTCTCGAGGCCTCGCAGCCCGACTACATCACCGCCGGCAGCCTCAGCGCCGGCCAACCCGTGCACAACAGCGTCTTCATGACGGCACCGGCACCAGCAGCCCCCGGCGACACCGCCCGCTTCGAGTACACAGGCCGCTACACAGCTATGGGCAAGTATCTGAGCCACGACGAAATAATGGCAGCCATGCAGCCCTACGACACCGATTCGGAGCTCTACCGCACCTACACAGCCTTCGACGGCCCGCACTACGTGCGCCTCGACAGCCTTGCCCGCGAAATCGTCGGCGACGAGACCAACCCGCTGCGGCAGAGCGAACTCGTGTTCGACTACATTCAGGACAAATTCCCCTGGGCCGGAGCTCGCGAATACAGCACCATCGACTGCATCCCCGCCTACGTGGTCGAGCAGGGACACGGCGACTGCGGGCAGGTGACCTTGCTCTACATCTCGCTGATGCGCAGCCTTGGCGTTCCCGCACGCTGGATAAGCGGCTGGATGCTCCATCCAGGCGAAGTAAACTACCACGACTGGGGCGCGACATACTTCGAAGGCGTTGGCTGGGTGCCCGTCGACGTATCGTTCGGACGCTATCTCAACGCCCGCGACATCGACGCCAAGCGCTTCTACAACACCGGCATCGACAGCTACCGCATGTGCATCAACACCGGCGTGGGCGGCCCCATGATTCCCGCCAAGAAATACGTCCGCAGCGAGACCGTCGACTTCCAGGCCGGCGAGGTGGAATGCTCCAAAGGCAACCTCTTCTATCCCGGCTGGGACTCCGACCTTGAAATAATCAACGTTACACCCGTCGAAACAGCA
Organism: Muribaculaceae bacterium; assembly: GCA_029059965.1. Taxonomy (GTDB): domain Bacteria; phylum Bacteroidota; class Bacteroidia; order Bacteroidales; family Muribaculaceae; genus CAG-873. Next base: position 213 of record JAIDUY010000226.1, on the reverse strand, counting down.
CAATGAAAACCTACCGCGCAAGCATCATAGCCGCCGGCCTGATTTTAGGCGGCATCCTCGGCGCCACTGCGCAGTCGTCGGCCAACGCCCTCGAACGCGCACGCGCCATCATCGCCGAAGTCAAAGCCTCGCACGCTCCCGACAGCCGTCAGGCCGTCGACGAAATCAAGGCCTTCATGAATCCCGACGGCATCCTCGTCGTCGGGATTCATG
>JAIDUY010000225.1 GCA_029059965.1 Muribaculaceae bacterium | reverse complement strand
CTCGACAATAATGACCTGGAACGTGAACGTGGCATCACAATCCTGTCGAAGAACGTTTCCATAAACTACAAAGACCACAAAATCAACATCATCGACACCCCGGGGCACGCCGACTTCGGCGGCGAGGTGGAGCGCGTGCTCAACATGGCCGACGGCTGCCTGCTGCTTGTCGACGCTTTCGAAGGCCCGATGCCCCAGACACGCTTCGTGCTGCAGAAAGCCATCGAGATGGGCCTCAAGCCCGTGGTAGTAATCAACAAGGTCGACAAGCCCAACTGCCGCCCCGAAGAGGTACAGGAGATGGTGTTCGACCTCATGTTCAGCCTCGACGCCACCGAGGAACAGCTCGACTTCCCCACCCTCTACGGCTCGGCCAAACAGGGCTGGATGAGCACCGACTTCCGCAAGCCCACCGAGAACATCCTGCCCCTGCTGGACACCATCCTGGAAACTATCCCCGGCCCCGCCGAGCACCCCGGCGAGACTCAGATGCTGATAACATCGCTCGACTACTCCAAATACGTAGGCCGTATTGCCATCGGCCGCGTGCACCGCGGTCAGATACGCGAGGGTCAGGATATTGCGCTCTGCCGCCGCGATGGCAGCGTGTCGCGCCAGCGCATCAAGGAGCTCCATACCTTCGAGGGTATGGGCCGCAAGCGCGTCGAGAGCGTCGACAACGGCGACATATGCGCCATCGTCGGCCTCGAAGGCTTCGAAATCGGCGACACCGTGTCCATACCCGAGAATCCCGAACCTCTGCCCCGCATAGCCATCGACGAACCCACAATGTCGATGACATTCACCATCAACGACAGTCCCTTCTTCGGCAAGGACGGCAAGTATGTGACCTCGCGCCACATAGGCGACCGCCTCACCGCCGAGCTGGACCGCAACCTCGCCCTGCGCGTCGAAAAGGGCGCCAAGGAGGACGTATGGACAGTATTCGGCCGCGGCGTGCTCCATCTGAGCGTGCTCATCGAGACCATGCGCCGCGAGGGCTACGAGCTGCAGGTGGGCCAGCCTCAGGTAATCATCAAGGAAATCGACGGCGTCAAGTGTGAGCCTGTCGAGATGCTCACCATCAACGTCACCGAGGAATCGTCGTCGAAGATGATCGATATGGTCACCAGACGCAAGGGCGAACTCGTGGCCATGAGCACCAAGAACGACCGCGTGCATATGGAGTTCCAGATTCCGTCGCGCGGCATCATCGGCCTGCGCAGCAACGTGCTGACAGGCTCGGGCGGCGAGGCCATCATGAGCCACCGCTTCCTCGAGTACCAGCCCTGGAAGGGCGACATCGAGCGCCGCACCAACGGCTCGCTCATCGCGGTCGAGTCGGGCACGGCCTACGCCTACGCCATCGACAAGCTGCAGGACCGCGGCCGCTTCTTCATCTTCCCCCAGGAGGAGGTCTATGCCGGTCAGGTCGTGGGCGAGAACGCCAAGGACAACGACATTCCCGTCAACGTGACCAAGAGCAAGAAGCTCACCAATATGCGCGCATCCGGCGCCGACGACAAGGCCCGCATCGTGCCTCCGGTGGTATTCAGCCTTGAGGAGGCGCTCGAATACATCAAGGAAGACGAGTACGTCGAGGTGACGCCCCATCACATCCGCCTGCGCAAGATTATCCTCGACGAAATCGAGCGCAAGCGCGCCAACCGCAACTGAACCGCGGCCACGCGCCGGAGGAGCCACAATGAAACCGTTCAGCATCAATATCCGCGGACGCCTTGTCGAATACTGCCGTCCGGCGGTGATGGGCATTGTCAACGTGACGCCCGACTCATTCTACGGAGGGTCGCGTGCCGGTGACGCCGCCGATGCCGGACGCCGTGCCGCCGCCATGGTGGCACAGGGCGCCGACATGCTCGACGTGGGCGCATACTCCTCGCGCCCCGGAGCCGACGACGTCCCCGAGGCAGAAGAGTGCGCGCGGCTGCGCGATGCTCTCGCAGCCGTACGCGAGGCTGTCGGGCCGGACGTCCCCGTGTCGGTCGACACCTTCCGCGCTTCCGTAGCCGCCAAGGCCGTAGGTCTGTGGGGTGCCGACATAGTCAACGACATCTCCGGCGGAAAGCTCGACGGCGACATGTTCGCCACAGTCGCCGAACTTCGTGCACCTTATATATTGATGCATATGCGCGGCACACCCGCAACGATGCAGACGCTGACCGACTACGCCGACGTCACCACCGACGTCATCCGCGAGCTGACCGCCCCGCTTGCCGAGCTCGAGAAACTCGGCGTTGCCGACGTGATTGTCGACCCCGGCTTCGGCTTCGCAAAGACCCTCGAACAGAACTACTCCATGCTGCGCCATCTCGACCGGTTCGCTCTGCTCGGCCGCCCGCTGCTTGTAGGCGTATCGCGCAAAAGCATGATTACCAAGCTTCTCGGCATCAGTGCAGATGAAGCCCTCGAAGGCACCACGGCGGTGAACACGCTGGCGCTCGAACGCGGGGCGGCCATAGTGCGCGTGCACGATGTAGCGGCCGCAGTTGCGGCGCGCGCCGTAGTCGCCGCGACAACAGAAGAAAACGGATTTGGCCGTTAAAGGGAAAATCGCTACATTTGCGCCATGTTCAGCTTCGGAATCAAAGACATAGTCGACATCATCCTCTTCGCAGTCCTGCTTTTCTACGTCTACAGGCTGATGAAGGAGTCGGGCACCATCAACATTTTCTACGGCGTGCTTTCGTTCATCGTCGTGTGGGTGCTGGCTTCGGAGATTTTCGACATGCGCCTAATCGGCACGATTCTGGACCGCTTCATGGCCATCGGCCTGATTATCCTTGTGATACTCTTTCAGGAACCTATAAAGCGTTTTTTGGTGGAGCTTGGCTCGCACCGCCGCTGGCAGTTCCTGCGCAAGCTCTTCCGCCATCATCACGCCGAGATGGACGCCGCTGCTCTGTCGTGGGTCATGCCTGTGGTCTATGCCTGCATGAGCATGAGCAAGAGCAAGACCGGCGCACTGATCGTGATTGAGCGCAGCATCACGCTGGAGCCCTATGCCAAGAGTGGCGACGTGATAGACGCCAACATCAATACCCGCCTGATAGAGAACATATTCTTCAAGAACTCGCCGCTGCACGACGGTGCGATGATCATAGCCAACAACCGCATCGAGGCCGCAGGCTGTATCCTGCCCGTGAGCCACGACAGCGACGTGCCGCGCTCGCTGGGGCTGCGCCACCGTTCGGCCCTCGGCATTGCCCAGGCCACAGACGCCGTGGCGGTCGTCGTGTCCGAGGAAACCGGCAACATCTCCATCGCCCACCGCGGCAAGCTGACAACGCGCGTCAGCACCACCGAACTCGAACCCCGCCTCAACGCCATCGGCATGATGACCGGCCTGCGCTGAAACCGGCGACTCACAGACGTTTCACAACAAACAGACGATAGCTTAAGCGCTGCAGAAAATTTCTACGGCGAGAGCTATTATGCGCATAATACGCAGAAATTCAAAAAAATACGCTCATTTTGCATTTTTATTAAACACCATTTGCGCACAACAAAACTAATTAGTATATTTGGGCGATTTTAGTAAACAAAAGTCTAATCCATTAATCCATAATTCAGCAACGGATTTACGTAATAGGAACACCGAGAGCCTCCAGTTGGGCCTTGTCCTTGCTGGAGG
>JAIDUY010000224.1 GCA_029059965.1 Muribaculaceae bacterium | reverse complement strand
TGGCGGCACACTATTCCAAGGAAAATGGCACGCCGACTGTCTGATGCCGCCGTGTGGCTGCTGTGCCTGCCGATACACTTCTATCGCGCCTGCATCTCGCCTATGTTTCCTCCGGCATGCCGCTATACGCCCACCTGCAGCGCATACGCCCTCGAGGCTCTGCGCAGGCACGGGCCCTTCAAAGGCAGCTGGCTGGCTCTGAAACGCATACTCCGCTGTCATCCGTGGGGTGGCTGCGGCTACGACCCGGTGCCATGATTCCCGACATAACATCTTTTGCCGACATTCACACCCACGGACGCACCGCGCCCGATGCGGTCACCAATCTGCGCCCCTGCGAAATGCCCGCGGGCGACTACGGCACGGCATGGTTCAGCGCCGGCATACATCCATGGGACACGGCCGAAGCGGTGCCCGAGGCATACTGGCTGTGGCTTGACAACATTGTCGCCGATGCGCGCGTTGTAGCTGTGGGCGAGTGCGGCCTCGATGCCCTGGCCGGCGGAACTGCGGCCGAGCAGGAGGTAGTCTTCCTCCGTCAGGCCGACATCGCACGACGTGCCGGCAAGCCCCTGATAATACACTGCGTGCGCAGCTGGCACCGGCTGCTTGCCCTGCGACCCAAACTGCCCGACGGCATACGCCTGATTGTGCACGGATTCCGCGGCAAGCCCGAGCTGGCACGACAGCTCCTCGACGCCGGCTTCGACCTCTCGTTCGGCACGCGCCACAATGCGGCATCCTTCGCCGCCACGCCTCCGGACCGACGCTTCCGCGAGACCGACGAAGACATCAAGCAAATCGACTGACACAGCACATATATACATTATGAGCACGAAGAAAACACCGGTACTGCTGCTCACCGGATATCTCGGCAGCGGCAAGACAACACTCCTCAACCACATCCTCACCAACGAGCGCGGAGTACGCTTCGCCGTCATCGTCAACGATATCGGCGAGGTCAACATCGACGCATCACTCATCCAGAAAGGCGGTATCGTCGGACAGAACGACGACAACGCCGACCTGGTGGCCCTCCAGAACGGATGCATCTGCTGCACCCTCAAGATGGATCTGGTCGAGCAGCTGTCCGACCTCGTGGCCTCGCAGCAGTTCGACTACATCGTAATCGAAGCCAGCGGCATCTGCGAGCCCGCGCCCATAGCGCAGACAATCTGCACCATACCCCGCATGGAGAGCCGCTACACCCGCGGCGGCGTACCCGCCCTCGACGCCATCGTCACCGTGGTCGACGCCCTGCGCCTGCGCGACGAATTCGAGTGCGGCGCCCGCCTGTCAGGCAAGCACGGCGAGGAAGACATCGAGAACCTCATCATCGAGCAGATAGAATTCTGCAACATCATCCTGCTCAACAAGATATCCGAAATATCGCGCGACGAGGCCGACCGCGTCCGCGCCATCGTCCGCGCCATACAGCCCAAGGCCGAAATCATCGAGTGCGACTATGCCGACGTGCCCCTGGACAAGCTGATTCACACAGGTCTGTTCGACTTCGAGAAAGTCGCTACATCCGCAGCATGGGTGCGCGAGCTCGAGGGACATCATGACGATGATGACGACGACCACGATGAACATGACCATCACGAGCACGGCCATCACGAACATGAGCACGGGCATGAACACGAACATCACCATGACCACGACCACGGGCACCACCATCACCACCACGGCGAGGGCGAGACCGAGGAATACGGCATCGGGACATTCGTCTACTACCGTCGCGACGCCTTCGACATCAACCGCTTCGATCACTTCATCGCCTCCAAGTGGCCCTCGACGGTAATCCGCACCAAGGGTGTGCTGTACTTCGCCCACGATACAGACATGAGCTACCTCTTCGAGCAGGCCGGACGACAGAAGAAACTCACCGAAGCAGGCCTCTGGTTCGCCACCGCACCCGAGGAAGAACTCGAGCGCATGATGGCTCAGGACCCCGTACTTGCCGCCGACTGGGACCCCGAATACGGCGACCGCATGATCAAACTCGTATTCATCGGACAGAACATGGACCGCGCCGCCATCGAGGCCGACCTCGACAGCTGCCTGCGTCGGCGTCCCTGATAAAAAAGATTTGGGCGCAACGGAAAAAAACGCTAACTTTGCGCCTGCAAACACATAAGCGAAGCACCCGCGGGTGCTTCCGCAAGGAGAGATGGCAGAGTGGTCGATTGCGGCGGTCTTGAAAACCGTTGAGGGTCACACCTCCGGGGGTTCGAATCCCTCTCTCTCCGCAAAAGCAGCCCCAAAGGCTGCTTTTTGCGTATCCGCCCGCGAAACAATCAGGTACACTGACCCAAAATAAGGGTAAAGTCCTTGCTACTTCCTTGCAAATACAACCTAAAGGGTATAATTTGAGTGGAAATAAAATTTTTTATACCCTTTAAGGTGTAGTTTGAGGTAAATTCATTATCTTTACACCCAAAAGGGTATATTCGCATGACTCAATTAGCAAAATATGTAAAGGAGATGCGCAAGCAGTTCGGGCTTACGCAAGTTGACCTATCCCAAAAATC
>JAIDUY010000223.1 GCA_029059965.1 Muribaculaceae bacterium | reverse complement strand
CGGGACATCAAATAATTTTTTATAAAAATTGTCGGCTCGGAGCAAATTTCGCAACTTTGACACATATATATGACTAAACGACATAAGGCACCATGAAAGCATTCCGCACAGCACTCCTTCTGCTGTTTGTCGCGGCCATCGCTCCGCAGACCCTGCGGGCAGCTGCGACATCCGACGGCACCGCCATCGAACAGGCTGCTCCCGAGGCTGACGTCCGTGTAGTGACGGGCGGCGTCGAGGTGTCCAATCCCTCGGCCGAGGTCCGCACCGTGGAAGTCTACTCGATTACGGGAACCATGGCCGGACGCCGCGACATCGGCGGCGGCGACTCCGTCCGCATCGAGCTCGCCCCGGGCATATACATCGTGCGCGTGGCCGACAAGGCCGTCCGCGTCCTCGTCCGCTGACTCCGTATTCATACTTATTTTCATCCGTAAGCTACCGAAACAAAATCCACATAACAGATATGCATAGAATTCTACGCCCGGCTCTCGGGCTCGTCATGGCTGCGGCGGCGCTCGCTCCCGCGGCAAACGCTCAGACCGACATGGACACCCGCTACGCATCGTGGCCGACCTACAACGGCGACGACCTCGAACTCAAGGTCGACGCATCCGGCACACACTTCACATTATGGAGCCCCGAAGCAGAAGGGGCCGAAGTACTGATTTATAACTCAGACCGCAACACCCCCGCCGTCGATACCCTGCGCATGACACGCGGCGACAGCGGCACATGGCGTGCCAACGTTCCCGAGCGTCTTCTGGGTAAGTTCTATACTTTCCGCGTAACCGTCGGAGGCCGTACCCTCGACGAGACCCCCGGCATATGGGCCAAGGCTGTAGGCACTAACGGCCAGCGCGCTGCCATCATCGACCTCGACGCCACCGACCCCGAAGGATGGGCTGACGACCGCGGTCCCGAGCTCGCAGCCATCACCGACGCCGTAATCTACGAGATGCATCACCGCGATTTCAGCATTCACCCCAGCAGCGGAATAGTGCACAAGGGCAAGTTCCTCGCCCTCACCGAGCCCGGAACCACCAATGGACTCGGACGCAGCACAGGCATCGACCACCTGCGTGAGCTCGGCGTGACCCACGTCCACATTCTGCCCAGCTACGACTATAATTCCGTCGACGAGGCCAACGCCCCTGCCAACCAGTACAACTGGGGCTACGATCCCTTCAACTACAACGCCCCCGAAGGCAGCTACAGCACCGACCCCGCCAACCCCTCCGCACGCATCACCGAGATGAAGCGCATGGTCAAGGCCCTGCACGACGCAGGTATAGGTGTGGTGATGGACGTAGTCTACAACCACACCGCCGGTGGCGATGACAGCAACTTCTCGCTCACCGCACCCGGCTACTTCTACCGCCATCGTCCAGACGGTTCGTACAGCGATGCATCGGGCTGCGGCAACGAGACCGCTTCCGAGCGTCAGCAGATGCGCGACTTCATCATCGAGTCCGTCAAGTACTGGGCACGCGAGTACCACATCGACGGCTTCCGCTTCGACCTCATGGGCATTCATGACATCGAGACAATGAATCAGGTAGCCGCCGCTTTGCGCGAAATCAACCCGAACAGCTTTGTCTATGGTGAGGGATGGACTGCCGGCGACTCCCCCCTGCCCGCCGAGCAGCGTGCCCTCAAGGAGAACGTCGCCCGCATGGACGGCATCGCCGTATTCTCAGACGATATCCGCGACGCCGTCAAGGGACACTACAGCGCAGCCGCCGAGCGCGGTTTCGCCACCGGACGCCCAGGCAACGAGGAGACCGTCAAAATCGGCATCGTGGCTTCCACCGCCCACCCGCAGGTCGACTACAGCAAGGGCAATAACAGCCGCTTTGCCTATGCTTCGGCGCCCACGCAGATAATCAACTACGTCAGCTGCCACGACGACCTCAGCCTCACCGACAAGCTTGCAGCATCCATGCCCGGCAGCACCGAGGCCGAGCGCCAACGCGCCGCCCGCCTCGCCCAGACCATCGTCTTCACTTCGCAGGGCACACCCTTCATGTTCGCAGGCGAGGAAGTGTTCCGCAACAAGAAAGGCATCCACAATACCTACCGCTCGCCCGACGAGGTCAACGCCATCGACTGGACACTCAAGAACACCAATTCCGACCAGTTCGACTACTACCGCGAGCTCATCCGCCTGCGCCGCGAGCATCCTGCCTTCCGCATGACCACGGCCGAGGATATCGCCCGCAATATCCGCTTCGACCGCATCTCCGCCCCCAACGTCGTGTCCTACTCCATTCTCAACAATGCCGGCGGCGACACATTCCGCGAAATCAAGCTCGTATTCAACGGCGCACGCACTCCCTTCACCGCCCGCATCCCCCGCGGCGAGTGGACTGTTATCGCCCGCGACGGTCAGATTAACGCCGACGGCCTCGGCACCAGTCCCGGCGGCACCATCGTTGTTCCTCCGACATCCGCCCTCATCCTCGCCCGTACGAGGTAAGACAAGCCGACATACTCTTACATCATAGCGACACCCGCAGCCTGCTCTTATCCGAGACAGCCTCGGGTGTCGCCTTTTTTCAATAACGAACCCTTGAAGGCCTAAAACCTTAAAATCTTGAAAAATACAGTATTCGCAGCAATAATCGTTGCCTCCGCACTGACGCCCGCTCCGGTTCTTGCCGCAGCAGCCACCGTAGGCTCCGCTTCTTACGCGACCTCATTTCCCGGTACCGACAAGGCCGGACGTAACGGATTTCCCGCAGTAACCCCCTATGTGACAGGCGACGCCGCCACACGCCCCGTACCCACCAACGACTGGTGGAGCTCCGAGCTGGCGCTGCCACAAGCCCAAGGCATCTTCAACTATCCCATGGCACTCAAGCCGGTGGATAACGGACTCGTGATAATCAACAACATGATTGGCCAGGCCGTGACTGCCGAGCTCCCGCTGACTGTCTGCGTCGAGGGTGTAAACGCCCCCGAGACTCGCGTGAGCGACTATTCCGACTGGACCGTAACCATCGACTGGAACGGCATGGAGGCCACCGTGGCACTCGGCACCCCCATGGTCTATTTCACCAAGACAGCTCCCGGAGCCGTGCGGGTGGAACTGACTTCGGGCAATGTTACCGTCGACGGCAACAAGGTCTATGTCGACGGCAGCTATAACCGTGCCTCGTATGTAGTGTTCGCTCCCGCAGGCAGCTCCTGGTCCCGCACGGGCTCCGTTCTCACCTCGACCCTCGGCGGCAAGGACTACTGGACAGTGGCCATGCTTCCGGCAGGAACCGATGCCCGCACCGGAGCGGCAGCGCTCGAACGCTTCGCCTTTGTCTTCCCCGCCGACACACGTGCCGAATGGAACTACGACACCGCCACGGGTAAGGTCAACACCGTCTACCGTGTCGAACCCGACGTCCGCGAGGGCGCGTCCGACCGCTTCCTCATGGGCCTTCTGCCTCATCACTGGGCTAATGTCTCCGGTACCGCGCCCGACTATCTGGCCGGCATGGAATATGCCACCGCGCGAGGACAGCTCCGTATGGCGGCGGGTAATTCTTTCGGCACATCCCTCGATTTCAGCGGCGTTCTCCCTTCGCTCCCCATGCCGGAGGCTACCGACGCTTTCAGCGACGGTGAGCTGCGACGCCTCGTGCGTGAGGTCTGCGATGACAGCGGCTTTGCAGACTGGACAGACTCCTACAACGACGGCCAGCTCCTCAACCGCATGGTGCAGACTGCCGAAGCCGCACGTGCCATCGGCGATACCGAAGGCTTCGACCGTGCTTTCGCCCTCGTGAAGTCGCAGCTCGAGCGCTGGTTCAGCTACACACCCGGAGACGTGGCATTCCTGTTCTACTATCATGAACCGTGGAACACCATGCTCGGCTATCCCGCTGGCCACGGTCAGGACACAAATATCAACGACCATAATTTCCACTGGGGCTATTTCATCCGTGCGGCGGCATTGATAGCGCAGTACGAGCCCGAATGGGCGGAACGCTGGGGCGGGATGGTGAATCTGCTCGTGCGCGACGTCGCTTCGTCCGACCGCAACGACAGTATGTTCCCCTATCTGCGTTCGTTCAGTCCCTATGCCGGGCACTGCTGGGCCAACGGCACAGCTTCTCTCGGACTCGGCAACGACCAGGAGTCGACTTCCGAGGCCATGGAGTTCAACACAGCACTTATTCTGTGGGGCGACATCACCGGCGATACGGCCATGCGCGACCTTGGCGTCTATCTCTACGCTACCGAGCTGTCGGCTATCGAGGAATACTGGTTCGACTGCCACGACCGCAACCACGAGCCCGGCTTCGGCTACGCTCTTGCCTCGCGTGTGTTCGGCAACGGCTACGATGCCGAGAACTTCTGGGGCGGCGGCATCGCCGGCTCCTACGGCATACAGATTTATCCCGTTCATGCCGGTTCATTCTACCTCATGCACCGGCCTGACTACGCCACTAAGCTTTGGAACGCCATGGCTTCCGAAACCGGCATCCTATCCAATGATGACAATCCCAATATATGGTACGACACATGGCTGCGCTTCCTCGCCATGCAGAATCCCGCGCAGGCTCTGAGCCTCTACAGCTCGTGCAGGCACCTCGGCAAAAAGTTCGGCGAGTCGCAGGCACACACCTATCAGTGGCTGCACGCCATGAACCGCCTCGGTGTTCCCTCTGCGGGTATCAGTGCAGACCATCCGCTGGCTATGGCTTTCGACCGCGACGGCCTCAAGACCTACATCGCCCGCAATAATGGCGACAACACACTCCGCGTGACCTATTCCGACGGATATTCTTTTGAAGTGGCCCCGCGCAGCATGGGCGTCAGCTCCGACGGCGTGGCACGGCCGAGAGTCGGCATTGCGGTCGATACCCAGTCGCCTAAGGCGGGCGAAACGGTTAATATGAGCGCCAATATCAGTCTGCCCGAGGGCTGCGGCGTGAGTGTGGAACGGGTGGACTTCTTCGTCGACGGCAACAGGATAGCTTCGGCGCTTTCCGTCCCGTATACTGCTCAGTGGACTCCCGAAGCGGAAGGCCGATATCTTCTCAAAGCCGTCATGCTTGCTTCCGACGGTTCGTCATATAGCTCGGAAGAAGTGGTTGTGAATGTCACCAAGGTCGGGACGACATCTTCCGGTAGCTGCACTACAGTCGGAACCGAAGCTTCGGAAGGTTCTTTCTCCGGACAGTACACTGTCAAGTGTACCACCGAAGGCGGCGAAGTCCTCGTCCGCGTTTCGTTCGAAGGCGACTACGTCGGTTTTGCGGGTCCATGGCTCTTCGACGAGACCGATGGCTTCCGCGAAATAGCGATGAGCGACGACGGTGGTGGCGTCTATACGACGGCCATAGGCGGTATGAACGACGGGCAAACTTTACGTTTCCGTGTCAAGATTGCCTTTGCCGGTGGTCTGGCCGTTACGCGAATCATTGAATATGTGGTCGGCAGCGACTGCGGTGACCAGTCGTCTGTAGCAGTCGGAAGCGACATGGGCGTCGAAGTGGTCGTTTGGCCTAATCCGGCTGATGCTGTCTGGCATGTGCGCTCGGAGTGTCAGAGCGCCGAGGCCACTGTATGGGATACGGCCGGCCGCATGGTAGGCCGCTACGCACTGTCCGGAGGCGAAACCGCCATCGATGCTGACTGCTACGCCCCGGGCATCTACTTGCTTCGCGTGGGTACGTCCCGCCCGGTGCGTCTGCTGCGCCGCTGAGGTCTTAAGAGCCGGTTCCCCAATATTTGTTAATGCTGGGGTCGCATATCTCTGAGTGATTTTTGTCTTGTGATGAAGGA
>JAIDUY010000222.1 GCA_029059965.1 Muribaculaceae bacterium | reverse complement strand
CCTACGTACTCAGTGCCGGTGCCCTGCAGTGGCTCGATCCCGAATTCGCGCAGGTCGACCTCAGCTTCCTGTCGCTGATAGTGTTCATTGCCGTCATCGCCTCGATGACACAGCTTGTGGAGATGGCGGTTGAGAAATACGCGCCCGCGCTGTACGCCTCGCTCGGCATCTTTCTGCCACTCATCGCCGTTAACTGCGCCATCCTCGGCGGCTCGCTATTCATGCAGCAGCGCGACTTCGGCAGCGTGTGGACGGCAGTCTGCGCCGGCGGCGGCTGGGGCCTGGGCTGGCTCCTCGCCATCACGGCAGTGGCAGCAGTCCGCGAGCGCATAGCAGGCTACTCCAATATTCCCGCCCCTCTGCGCGGCGTAGGCATCACTTTCATCATCACCGCTCTGATGGGCATTGCCTTCATGAGCTTCCTCGGCATTAAACTATGAGCGTTATGACAAGCTATATAATCCCTGCGGCGCTGTCTCACCAGGCGTGGCTCACCATCGGCGCCGGTGTAGGCTTCTTTCTCGGCGTCACTTTACTTCTGGTCATCATTCTGCTGGTTGCCAAGCGTTACCTGGTCCAGACCGGCGACGTGACCATCACCGTGAACGGCGACCGCAAAATTACCGCTCCCTCCGGAAAGGCGCTGCTGTCGACCATGGCCGACAAAAACGTATTCCTCCCCTCGGCCTGCGGCGGCAAGGGCAGCTGCGGCCAGTGCCGCGTGCAGGTGCTCTCGGGTGCGGGCGAAATCCTGCCCACCGAGGCTGTACATTTCACCCGAAAGGAAGTCAAGAATCACTGGCGTCTGGCCTGTCAGGTCAAGGTTAAGAACGACCTCGACATCCAGGTGCCTGCCGCCGCTCTCGATGTCAAGGAGTGGGAATGCGAGGTAATCTCCAACCGCAACGTCGCCACCTTCATCAAGGAATTCATCGTGGCTCTTCCCGCTGGCGAGCACATGGACTTCGTGCCCGGCTCCTACGCCCAGATCAAGATTCCGCCTTTCAGCATGGACTATGCCAAGGACATCGACCGCAGCCTCATCGGCGACGAGTACCTGCCTGCGTGGGAGAAATTCGGTCTCTTCGGTCTGAAGTGCGTCAACACCGAGACCACCGTACGCGCCTACTCGATGGCCAACTATCCCGCCGAGGGCGACCGCATCATGCTCACTGTCCGCATAGCCACCCCTCCGTTCAAGCCAAAACCCGAGGTCGGATTCATGGATGTCAACCCCGGCATCGCCTCGAGCTATATCTTCTCGCTCAAGCCCGGCGACAAAGTAATAATGAGCGGTCCTTACGGCGACTTCCACCCCATCTTCGACTCCAAGGCCGAGATGATGTGGATTGGTGGCGGCGCCGGCATGGCTCCCCTGCGTGCCCAGATCATGCACATGACCAAGACCCTCAAGACGACAGACCGCAAGATGAACTACTTCTATGGCGCACGCGCACTCAACGAGGTGTTCTATCTGGACGACTTCCTCAAACTCGAGAAAGAATTCCCCAACTTCAAGTTCCACCTGGCTCTCGACCGTCCCGACCCCGCCGCCGATGCCGCAGGCGTGGCCTACACACCGGGCTTCGTGCATCAGGTTATCTACGACACCTATCTCAAGGATCACGACTCGCCCGAGGACATCGAGTACTACATGTGCGGCCCCGGCCCGATGAGCGCCGCCGTCAACAAGATGCTCGACTCCCTCGGCGTCGACCCCGAGCAGATACACTACGACAACTTCGGAGGCTGATTCATCTCAGCAGCAACACGATACAGCTCCCCCGCGGTCTTTTTCGCAGGGGAGCTGCTCTTTTTGCGGACAGACGGAAATAAAGAACGTTCCGGGCGGATTGTCCGGAACGTTCTCCACGTTTCAACTATTATGCTTGCCTTTACGTCCAGTATCACTACTCGGCGTAACGGACGAGGGTGCACTTACTGTGCTTCGTTCTCTTTCCTTTTTGATAGTAAAACAAATAGGGGGCACAAATTCCTGATAAGTAAGTGCAAAAGAGACTAAAGAGTGCAAAAAGGAAATACATATGGGCTACAACAAGAGTCTGTCCGCGGTATATTCGGACGCATGGGAACGCTATAAACATCACTGTGAGCATGAAGTCAACTCGCTTACTTTGGCCAATGAGACAGGAAATAGCAAAACTCTTCGGCCTCCTTTACCACTTCGAGCACAAACACCGCATAGGCAAAGACGGATTGACAGAGAAAGACCACCTCGGGTGGCGACAGCGATACTCAAAGGTGATGCTTGAGAATCGGCTCCCACTCCGGAGCCGAGGCCGCAGCCCTGTACCACTCGCTGGCCATTACCTGCCACCGCTGTGGTGTCAACGTCT
>JAIDUY010000221.1 GCA_029059965.1 Muribaculaceae bacterium | reverse complement strand
CGGTCCCGCCGAAGTGTGCGACCAGCCCTCGATGACTCTCAAATACGAGCACAAGGAAAAGTAAATTCATCAACTTCCAATACTCAGCTTGCGGGAGGCTGTGCCGTTGTTGGCACAGCCTCCCTTATCTTCATAGGAATCAATATAATCCACAGATAGAGCCCGACAGCATATGAGTTAAATTTTGCTAACGCCGCTAAACGCGGCGCTTGTTCTTTTAAGGTTTTTTGGCAAATTATCCTTAACTTTGCACATTCATAATTACATTCACCGAAGAATGAAAATAAGACTGAATAAAGGCCGAAACCTTAAACTGGCGGGAGCCCCCGCATCCTATGAACCGGCCGAGACCCTAAGACCCGATCTGTGCGCCATATGCCCGGACGATTTCCCGGGCTTCGTGCCCAAGGCCGCCGTTGCAGCCGGCGACGCCGTCGAATGCGGCACTCCTCTGCTCTACGACAAAAAGCACCCCGAGCTAAAACTCGTCTCGCCCATAGCCGGCACCGTAAAGGATGTGGTACGCGGCGAACGACGTAAAATCTTGCGCATCGAGGTTGAGGCAGCATCGTCCGACAGCTTTGTGCATTTCGACAAACCGACCACTCCGGAGGCTCTGCGCAAGCTCCTTGCCAACTCCGGCCTGATGGCCATGATGCGTCAGCGCCCCTACGACATAGTGCCCAATCCCGACGACACCGTGCGCGATATTTTCGTGACTGCCATCGACAGCGCTCCGCTCGCCGCTCCGGTGAAAGCCCCTGCCGGCAAGGACCTCGAAGCCGCAAAAACTGCGGTAAGGGAACTCGGCAAGCTCACCGACGGAAAAATCTACATCAGCCATGCCGCAGGAACGGATTTCCCCGAAATCCCCGGAGCCGAGAGCGTTGAAGTGGCAGGCCCGCATCCTGCCGGAAACGTCGGCGTGCAGATTGCCAACATCAAGCCTGTAAACAAAGGCGAGATTGTTTGGACAATGAGCCTCGACGTGCTCATCCGCATCGGCAAACTCCTTGTCAGCGGAACCCTCGACAGCACGGTCGAAGTCACCATTTCCGGTCCCGAAGTAAAAAAGGCCGCCGTCGTGACCACAGTGGCCGGCGCCGCCATGGCCCCCCTGCTCAAAGGTCGCCTTGACGACGACAGCCGTCACAAGCGCATCATCAGCGGCAACGTCCTCACCGGAACCGCCACCGGCGACGGAGCCGATGCATTCCTGCACGCTCCCTATCGCCAGATTACAGTCATCGCCGAAGGCGACGACGTGGACGAGTTCATGGGCTGGGCCTCGATGTCACCCTCGAAGCTCAGCACGGGCCGCAGCTTCCCCCTAAGCATCTTCCGCAAGTTTTTCCGCCCCGACGCCCGCCTCAACGGTGGCCGCAGAGCCATGATTATGAGCGGCGAGTACGACAGCATGATGCCCATGGACATCCTGCCGGAATATCTCATCAAGGCTATCCTGTCGAAAGACATAGAGAAGATGGAGGAACTCGGCATCTACGAGGTCGCACCCGAAGACTTCGCCCTCGCCGAATTTGCCGACACATCCAAGCTGCCCCTGCAGCAGATTGTACGCGACGGCCTCGAATATCTACGCAAAGAACTTGAATAACCCGACTTCAAAAACCACACCCCGACACCGGGACTATCAACAATAACAGTGGCACAACTACGAAAATTCTTAGACCGCATCCGGCCTCAGTTCGAGCCGGAGGGAAAGCTCCACGCCCTGCACTCGTTCTACGAGGGCATGGAGACCTTCCTCTATACACCCCGGACGCGCGCTGCGGCGACCGAGGCGGCACAGATTCACGACAGCATGGACTCCAAGCGCACCATGATTATAGTGGTGCTCGCCCTGATGCCCTGCTTCTTATTCGGTATGTACAACACGGGCTATCAGCACTGGCTCGCCACGGGCGCTACCGAATTTCCGTTCTGGAGCTTGATGCTCTACGGTCTTCTCACCATCCTGCCCCGCGTCGCGGTAGCCTACGTCGTCGGACTCGGCATAGAGTTCGCCGTCGCCCAGTGGCGCCGTGAGGAAATCCAGGAAGGTTTCCTCGTAACGGGCATTCTCGTCCCGATGATATGCCCCGCCGAAATCCCCCTGTGGATGCTCGCCGTGGCCGTGGCCTTCTCGGTCATCTTTGTCAAGGAAGTATTCGGCGGCACAGGCTACAATGTGCTTAACGTCGCACTTGTCGCCCGCGCGTTCCTATTCTTCGCATATCCCGCCCAGATGTCGGGCGACAAGGTCTACGTCGCCACCGGCACACCCTTCGGCTACGGCGAAGCTGCCGCCGACGGTTTCAGCTGCGCCACTCCCCTTGGACAGATTGCCACCCAAAGCGGTCCGACGCTGAGTTTCGAGGGCATAGGCGGACAGGCCATCAGTGCTTGGGACGCATTCGTGGGTCTCATTCCCGGTTCCTTCGGCGAGACATCGACTCTGTGCATCATCATCGGCGCCATCCTGCTGCTGGCAGCCGGCATCGCCAACTGGCGCATCATCGTCAGCGTCATAGCCGGCGGTCTCGTCATGGGCTGGATTGCCAACGCCACAGCGACCCCGACCTACCCCGCATCGTACATTCCCGCATGGGAGCAGCTACTCTACGGCGGCTTCGCCTTTGCGGCAGTCTTCATGGCCACAGACCCCGTCACTGCGGCGCGTACGACAGTGGGAAAATACATCTACGGCTTCCTTATCGGCGCCGTTGCCATAATAATCCGTGTATATAACACCGGCTATCCCGAAGGCGCCATGCTGGCAGTGCTGCTGATGAACTGCTTCGCTCCCCTGATTGACTGGTGCGTGGTCCGCGCCAATGTCCGCCGTCGTCTTAACCGCGCAAAAATAGCAAGGTCATGATAAACAAGGAAAGCAAACTCTACACGATTCTTTACATCGTGGTTCTTGTGGTAGTTGTCGGCTCGGCCTTGGCCTTCACCGCCATCTCGCTCAAAGACAAACAGCTCGCCAACGCCAATGCCGACAAGATGCGCCAGATTCTCGCAAGCGTGCGCATCGAGGCTCCCGCCGACAGCATCGTGGAGTACTACGACAGTTATATTCGCGACCCATTCGTGGTCGATGAAAGCGGCGAACGTATTCCCGGTGCCGTGGCATTCGACATTGATGTAGCGGCACAGAGCCGCATGGCGGCCGACGAACGTCAGCTGCCCGTCTACCCCTGCGTTCTGCCCGACGGCAGCACCAAGTACATCCTGCCGCTCTACGGCGCCGGCCTCTGGGGCCCGATATGGGGCTATGTCAGCGTCGATTCCGACGGAAGCACCATCTATGGCGCCTACTTCGCACATCAGGGCGAGACTCCCGGTCTGGGCGCCGAAATCGCCAAACCCGCCTTCAGTGACCGGTTCCGCGGCAAGACCCTCTTCAAGAACGGTACGTTCCTGCCCGTGGCCGTCGTAAAGAACGGCCAGCGCCCCAACGGCAACGAAGACTACGTCGACGGCATCTCCGGCGGCACCATCACCAGCAAGGGTGTCGGCGCCATGATAGACAACTGTCTCAGTCCTTATCAGAACTTCCTTAAAACCCTCTGACCATGGCCGACAAGACAAACAACAAGCAAGTTTTCTTCAATCCTTTCTCCAAGGATAATCCCGTGGTGGTGCAGGTGCTCGGCATCTGCTCGGTTCTCGCCGTCACCGCCAAGCTCGAGCCGGCCATAGTCATGGGTCTCTCCGTCATCGCCGTGCTCGCTTTCAGCAATGTCATCATCTCGCTGCTTCGCAACACCATACCGACCAACATACGCATCATCGTCCAGCTTGTGGTCGTTGCCGGACTCGTGGTCATCGTGTCGCAGCTGCTCGAAGCCTACGCCTACGACGTCAGCAAGCAGCTCAGCGTCTTCATTGGCCTGATTATCACCAACTGTATCCTGATGGGACGCCTCGAAGCCTTCGCCATGGCCAACCGCCCCTGGCCCTCCTTCCTCGACGGTATCGGCAACGGCATCGGCTACACCATCATTCTGGTTATCGTAGGCTTCTTCCGCGAGCTGCTCGGCTCGGGCTCCCTGTTGGGCCACACCATCATCCCCGAAAGCTTCTACGAAGCCGGATATGTGAACAACGGTCTTATGATTCTTCCCCCGATGGCTCTCATCGTGGTGGCATGTATCATCTGGGTGCAGCGCAGCTTCAACAAGGACCTTCAGGAAAAATAAGACTCACCGCCATAAACAAACAACACGATGGACAATCTGAATCTGTTCTTCCGGTCGATATTTATCGACAATATGATTTTCGCCTACTTCCTGGGCATGTGTTCGTTCATTGCGGTGAGCAAGAACGTCAAGACGGCTTTCGGTCTGGGCATTGCGGTGACTTTCATGCTCACCATCACCCTGCCTATCAACTACCTGCTCAACACCTACGTACTC
>JAIDUY010000220.1 GCA_029059965.1 Muribaculaceae bacterium | reverse complement strand
CCGTAGCGGCGAGCCTCGTAACTCGCCGCGGCAACGACGCCACGACCGTCGGCCTGCCCTACCGCTATCGGCCTGCCGCGAAGTTCGGGAGCGTCGCGCTGTTCGACCGATGCGTAGAACGCATCCATGTCTATGTGTATGATTTTGCGTATATCGTTCATTGTCAGCCTTACTGAGGAAAGGTGAAGCACCTGCTGCGAACCGCATGCAGCGCAGGAGCCTGTATAGGGAGACTAAAAAAGGCAACCATTGCTGGTTGCCTTCTTGTAGCGAAACAGGGACTCGAACCCTGGTCTCCACCGTGAGAGGGTGGCGTGCTAGACCACTACACTATATCGCCGTTTTGTTTTTGCACTGCAAAGTTAAAGCGATTTTTCGGACTGTGCAAGAGTTTAGTCGTATTTTAACTTGCTTTAACCTTTGGCGCCCATTTCGCCTCAATTATCACTCTCCTCACCTGCGAACCAAAGTGCCGCCTCGGACGTTCTTCTTTAAAACGGAAAAAATAACCAAACGATATATACAATCATGAAAGAAATTGCATTACTCGGAACTACGAATCATGTATTCGGTAATGTGCTCGGTGCTCTGCTTGCACGCGGTCTGAGCGTCAACGCCATGGTCGACTTCCCTGAAAAAGTCATGCTCAACGACAGCCGACTCACAGTGACCCAGTTCAGCCCCGTCAACCACGAGCGCACCGAGGAAATGCTGAGCGGCTACGGCACCGCCGTCCTGACATATAACGACAACCTCGAAGATACCTACACCAACGACATGACCCTCAAATACTTCGTAGACACCGTCCACGCAGCCCGCCAGGCCGGAGTCAAGCGAATCATTGTCGTAGGCTCGCCTGACTCACAGGCATTCTTCGTCACCGATTTGCGCCGTCTCGACGACATCGACTGGGTGTTCATCAGCACCGAAGGCAACTATCCCGACCGCGCCGCCGACGAAACCGTCGAGCCGAGATTCCATAAGGAGGTCTATACCGAATCATAACTCATTCTCTATCTCTCCTCCGGCGGGGGGCTGTGCAGTCGGCTGCATGGTCCCCCGCTATTTAGCGCCGAACCGGCTCTTAGAGCTGATGCGTCTCGCAGTCGAAGACCTCGTCGAACATCGTCCGCAGACGCTCTCCGTCGGCCATCAGAGCATGGAGCTCCTTGAGCCGTCGCTCGTTTTCGCTGCCCGGAATCCATATCTTCAGATAGCCTCCGGGACCGTACTTCTCGTTCAGATGCTGCATCGTACGCCCGAAGTGCCCCTCGCGGTCCAGCTCCGGGTAGTTGGCCAGCCCGTACTGCACGGTGCGGCTCACAATCGTCGCCGCATCAATACACCTGTCGGCCTCGGCCACAACGAGGCCATAGTCGCTCCGCGGGCGCGTCTTGCCCGAGGCGCGGTGGTCCTCGACTGCCTCAGCCATCACCGCAATCTGCTCGGGCGTGAAACGGGCACGGACAAAAGCATCGGCAGCAAGTATACGCCCCGAATCGATGTGGTGCCGCTCGCGGCCGTTGACAAGTCCGAGGTCGTGGAAAGCCGCCACGACGTAGACCATATCGAGGTCGAGCCGCTCCATCGTCTGCGCCAGCGCCATACTCTGCTCTATCACCGTGCGCACATGGTCCTCGCGGTGGGCGCGGTCGAACGACGCGTAGCGCGGAATGATTTCCGACTCTACGTACTCCTCTATTTCTTTATTGACTCTATTCATTTCTTAATTATTAACTGACAACAAAGATAGCGATTTTTTGCAAGGACGACCAACATCAAACGCAAACTCTTGATTTCAAACACAATCCGTAAAGCCACAAAATCCCCACGAAAGAAAAATGGGGTTCCGACCGAAAAAAGCCCCGCAAAAATTTGGCCGGAACAAAAAAAACACCTAACTTTGCACCCGTAATCAGGCAAAGCCCCCGTTACAAGG
>JAIDUY010000022.1 GCA_029059965.1 Muribaculaceae bacterium | reverse complement strand
CGAAGGTAAGGCCGTCGTAGAGACCGAAACGGTCCTCGCCGCCACGGGTGGCACCGACGACGGCGCTCTGGTTCTCGATGGCTCTTGCGATGAGAAGATGCTCCCAGGCATAGGCGCGCACCTGCGGCCAGTTGGCGGGGACGAGCAGAATGTCGTACTCACACCCTACATTGCGGCACCACACGGGGAAACGGATGTCATAGCACACTGCCATTGCCACGTTCCATCCGCGGAAACGCACAGTGCGCAGTGCGTCGTCGCCGCGGCGCAGGTTGCGCGACTCGCTGCTGAGCGAGAAGAGGTGGCGCTTGTCGCAGAAGGTTTCGTCGCCGTTGGGCTCGATGAAGAATGCACGGTTGTAGATGTTCGGTGCCGTCGACGCAAGGAAGCTGCCGGCAAAGGCGCATCCGGCGGCATCGGCCCATGCGTGAATCAGGGCGACGGTCTGCTGAGTGTTTCGTTCGGCCATGGAGGCCAGCGCCTCGGGGCTGTCGACATAACCGGTGGAAAAGAGTTCGGGGAGCACGACGATGTCGGTTCCCTGCGGGAGTGTCTGCAGCGCCTCCTCGACAGCCTTCAGGTTTGCCTCCTTATCGCCGTTGACGATATCGAGGGGCAGCGCCGCCACACGGAGTCGGTCGGTATAGTTTTTCATTCTGCTGAAAATTTTTCAGGATGGTATCCCTTGAACGGGCGGTAGTAGTTCTTGACGGCCTTCATGTCGGCCTCCATATCGCCGGTGGGGACGAATGTGCGCTCAAGCAGGACACGCCGCGTGGCGAAGTCTATGACTCCAAGCACGATGGGGATTCCGACCTGCCCGGCGATGCGCAGAAAGCCTGTGTGCCAGTCGCAGGTCAGCGAGCGCGTTCCCTCGGGGGTTATGGCCAGCACGAGACGGTCGGAAGTCCGGAAACGCTCGACCAGCAGCTCGGTGAGCGAGCCTCCGCGCTTGCGTCCGCGTGGCACCGGCACACCGCCGATGGCACGGAAGAGGCAGCCCAAAGGCCAGAAGAACCAGTCTTTCTTCATCATGAAGCCGCTTTCCCGTCCT
>JAIDUY010000219.1 GCA_029059965.1 Muribaculaceae bacterium | reverse complement strand
TACTATGCCCACGATATCCGCGTGATCCGTCTGCCGCGCCATGGCGCTTCCTGCCCCATCGGCATGGGCGTGAGCTGCTCGGCCGACCGCAACGTCAAGGCAAAAATCAACCGCGAGGGTCTGTGGATCGAGAAACTCGACTCCAACCCCGGTGAACTCATCCCCGAAGAACTGCGCAAGGCCGGTGAAGGCAAGGTTGTGAAAATCGACCTCAACCGTCCTATGAAGGAAGTGCTCGCCGAACTCACCAAATATCCCGTCAGCACCCGCCTGTCGCTCAAGGGCACCATCATAGTGGGCCGCGACATCGCCCATGCCAAAATCAAGGAACGCCTTGACCGCGGCGAGGAGATGCCCCAGTACCTCAAGGACCATCCCATCTACTATGCCGGCCCCGCCAAGACCCCGGCAGGCATGCCTTCGGGTTCCTTCGGCCCGACCACCGCAGGCCGCATGGACAGCTATGTGGACCAGTTCCAGGATGCCGGCGGCAGCATGATCATGATTGCCAAGGGCAACCGCAGCCAGGCCGTCACCGACGCCTGCAAGAAGCACGGCGGCTTCTATCTGGGCAGCATCGGCGGTCCCGCCGCCATCCTCGCCCAGAACTCCATCAAGAACGTCGAGCTGCTCGAATATCCCGAGCTCGGCATGGAGGCAATCTGGAAAATCGAGGTGGAGGACTTCCCCGCATTCATCCTTGTGGATGACAAGGGCAACGACTTCTTCACCCAAATCAACGAAAAGTGCAAAATCTGCGGTCTTAACAAGTAATCGGTAGAGACGCATACCATACTGCAGGGACGCGGAACTTTCTCTCGGCGTCCCTGCTTTTTTCTCCGGCCGAGCCGAACCCTCCCGCGGCCTGTATTTGTTCTTCAGAGTATGTCCGGGCTCCCGGCCACGCTCCATGCGAGTACTTCAAGTGTAATCTATGAACAAAAAATCCATTGTAGGGCGCTTTGCAGCCTTCTTTCTCTTTCTTCTCATCATGAACCTGACCGACGCCAGAGGCGAAAACAGCTTTGCCGAACCCGATTTCGCCTATCCCCAGACGGTGGGCGCCGATGCCCGCCGCATGCTGTCCGAGGCGGCCTCTATGCCCGCGGCCGAAGCCGGAGTGGTGCGTCTGCGCGCCCTGCTCGAGCTGGCCGTGGCCGACAATGCCATTGATGCCGACTCGCTCTTCGCCATGCCTGAACTCATATCGGCCCAGGCCGAGGCTACAACCCGCCCCGCAGACCGCGCCATGCTGCTGACCCTCGAGGCCGACGTGCTCAAGCGCATCTACGGACGCTCGCGCTACACCTACGACCGCGTGGACGCACCCCTGCTGCCGCTGCCCGACAAGGTGTCGCTGTGGAGCGGCGCCCAGTTCCGCATGCGTGTCGACGAGCTGCTCGACAGCGCCATGACGATTGCCGAATCGGCTCCTGAACAGCCGCTCGATCGCTATGCCGCCTGTCTGGACTATTCGGCCGGAGCGACCGAATACGTGCCCGATGTGCGCGGATTCATCCGCATGACGGCCGTCAAGGCCGCCCGTTCCTTCGACGAGGCCGAACGTGCCGCGACGCTGACCGAGGGCGGTCTGAGGTCCACCGCGCCGGGCTCGGCTCCGCATATCTACTGGCTCGACAGCCGCGATTACAGAAATTACGATGCCCTCGAGGCCGACTACGAGGCCAACGCAGGGGTCGAAAGTGCCCGCCTGCTGCTCCTGTCCATGTGCCGGCTCGTCATTCCTTCGGTCGTTTATTTTGTCGAGGAGGAAGACGACGTGAGTGGCGAAAGCTCACGTAACGACGGGCAGGACAGGCTTGTGGCCTTGCTGCGCGCCTCGCTGGAACGCTTTCCGGAATGGGCGGGCAACAGTGCGCTGATAAGGAGGCTGGAGGTTCTGACCGTTCCGACCATGACGTGGAGCATTCCGCGCATGATAGCCCCGGACAGCGCCTTGACAATAGATGCAAGCTATGCCTACGCCCGCACCCTGCACTTCGACTTCTACCGCCTGCCCGACGGCGGCAGCAATCTCAACCTCGACGAGCTGCGCCGCACCATGCCTCGCGTAGCGAGCCTCGAATATCGCGCCGACGGCGAGCACGGCAAGTGCAGCCTCGACTTCAGCCCCGACGCTCCCGGCCGCTACGCCGTTGTGGGCATGGTCGATACCATTCGGGCCAACGGCTTCGAGGAGTTCATTGTCACTCCGTTGGTGCCTGTGGCCCTGTCCGTGCCTGACAGGACGCTGGTCATTACGGCCGCTTTCGCCGACGGCAAGCCTGTCGGCGGTGTCACCGTGCTGGAGCACACCTATAACTACCGCTCCGGTTCGGAGAGTAGTATCGTGGCCGGACGTACCGACCGCAACGGCTTGCTGAACATGCACCCGCAGCGCAACGCCCATGCGCGGCAGACGCTGTCGTTCCGCTACGACGGCCATCTGTACAGATTCAACGACGAGCTGAACGTCAATGCAATGTCCCGTTATCGCAGCCGTCCGTCCCGCCAGGCAAGGCTCATGACCGACCGCGCCCTCTACCATCCCGGCGACAGCGTGCGCTGGGCGGCCATAGTGGGCGATGTCGACGGCACCGCCGGACATGTCGTTGCCGGCGAACGTTTCAAAGTAAGCTTCTTCGATGCAAACTATCAGGAGATTGACAGCGTCAATGCCGTCACCGACGCACTTGGCCGCATCGAGGGCAGCTTCGCCGTGCCCCACGGTCTGCTTGCCGGACGATTCAGAATCTCGATAGGCTCCGACCGCGACAACTATGGCTCCGCATGGCTCACCGTCAGCGACTTCCGTCTGCCGACGATGTTCGCCGAAATAAGCTCCGTCCTGCGCGACGAACCCTCTGCGGGCAATGTGACCCTGCAGGGACGTGTCCGCACCTATTCGGGTATGCCCGTAGCCGGAGCGCGCATCGATGCCGTAATCAAGGGCGCGTCCTTCTTCGTATTCGGCGGCTTCCTTCCGTCCACCGAACTCGGGCGGCTTGAGGCACGTACCGAGGCCGACGGCACATTCAGCATCGTTGTGACCGACTCGATACTGAATAAGAAAGTACGCGGCGAAAACTATCATATATTCATGGCTGACGTGACGGCGACCTCGGCCAACGCCGAGACAGCCGATGCAAGCCGCTGCTTCACCACCGGCAAGCCGCTTTTCATTCAGGCACGCTTCCCCGAGCGCGTCGACGGAGCCGCTCCGGTGCAGGTGCGCATCGAGGCTGTCGATGCCGACAGCAAGCCCCGCGACATCGCAGTGCGCTGGCGCATAGGCACAGCCGCCAAGGGTACGGAATCGCTTACCGCCGTCCTTGCCTCCGGCGACGCCATCTGCGGCACACCTTTCATGCTCGACCTTGCCGATGTTCCCGCAGGGCGCTACTCCATAGAGGTTCTTCCGGCCGATACCACGCTGGCCGACAAGTATTTCTCGCGAGGCTGCATCACCGTCTACAATACCGCGACTGATGATGTGCCCCGCCTGGGCAGTCCCATGTATGTGCCTGTCGACAGCTACGTCCTCGACGGCAACAGCGCCAAGGTGCTTGTGGGTGTGGCCGACGCTCAGGCCACCGTCTACGCCGTGACGCGCAGCGGTGCCAATATCGTCAAGGTCAGGACGCTGACTCTTGCCCGCGGTTTCCATGAAATCAAGGCCGAGGCCGCCGACGGCAGCGACGACAACCAGCTCATGCTCGTGAGCGTGCGTGACGGCCGTCCGCAGACCGTCAGCGTGGATCTGAACCGTCCCGCTCCCGAGGCCATGAAAGTGACAGTAGAGAGCTTCCGCGACCGCCTCGTGCCCGGCGACCGCGAGACATGGCGCTTCCGCATCGTCCGTGGCGGCACGCCCCTTGCCGGGGCCGGCATGGCCGCAACGATGTTCAACAGCGCCCTCGACGCGCTGTCGGGCTATTCAGCACCCTCGCCTTTCGCCCTCCGTTCCACCACCTATCCCTTGCGTATCAGCGTAATGGGAATGTGGCCGAACAGCAGCACCGTCTCCGGCAACGTCAGCTATGGCGACAGTTACGATTTCGGTTTCCCCGAATGGAAGTACCTCGGCGAAATCGAGGAGATAGTCTACTATATGGCTATGGCGCGCAGTTGTAACGGCATGATGATGAAAGCCGAGGCGACGATGGACCTTGCGGTGGCTGACGATATCGAGGCTCCGCTCGCCAATGCAGCAGGCGTGGCCGAGACTGAGGAAGCCGCCGCGGACGAAGAACTTGCCAACGCCGGCGCCGCAGCCGTCGATGAAGGCGGCGCAGACAGCGAGCCTGTCGTGGAATACCGCGACGCCGAGGTCCTCCAGGCATTCTTCTGCCCCGGACTCGTGAGCGATGCCGACGGCAATGTCGACGTGGTGTTCAACGTCCCCAACGCCAACGCCTCGTGGACCTTCCTCGGGTTCGCATGGAACGAAAACCTTGCCACCGCCACGCACAGGGCCACCGCCATGAGCAACAAGCCCGTGATGGTGCAGCCCAACCTGCCGCGCTTCCTGCGTCAGGGCGACACGGCACGCCTTGGAGCGACGGTTTTCAACAATACCGACAGCGCCGCAACCGTGCGCACGACAGTCGAAATCTTCAACCCTGCCGACGGCAGCGTGCTGAGGACCGAGAACTTCACCAACAGCATCGAGGCACAGGCCTCGGCCGTGGTGGCCGTCGAGCTCACCGCCGCCACCGATGTCGCCGCCGTGGGCTACCGCGTGCGCAGTGTGTCGGGCAGTTTCGCCGACGGCGAGCAGAGCGCCATACCCGTACTCAAGTCCGAGGCAACGGTGGTGGAGAGTACAGAATTCTACCTCAATCCCACCGACAGCGCCTTCGTGCTCGACATACCTGTCAGTGAGGGCACAGCCTACACCCTGCAGTACTGCTCGAATCCTGTATGGACTGTCGTCAAGGCCATGCGTGGAATCGACGCCCGCTCCTGCGAGAGCTCCGTAGAGCTCGTGGGTCGAATCTACTCGGCCCTGGCTGCGCGCCGCATCGCCACCCTCAATCCCGCCATCGCCGACGCCTACCGCCAGTGGCAGGCCAATCCCGGCGACGAAGCCCTGACGAGCATGCTTGAGCGCAACAGCGAGCTCAAGACCCTCATGCTCGACCGTACTCCCTGGGTGCAGGCCGCAGCCGACAACAGCATGCGCATGGCCTCGCTGGGCCGCATCTTCGACGCCGCTCAGGTGCGTGCCGCCCTCGATGCCGCCACCGAGACGCTTCGCAAGCGTCAGAATGCCGACGGCGGCATAGCGTGGACCTCGTGGAGCCGTGAATCGTCGGAGTGGGTGAGCCGCACCGTGCTCATGACCCTCGGCCTTGCCAATTCGATGGATATGATAGAAGACGACAGCGAGCTTGTCGAGATAGCCCTCAGCGCCTTCGCTTATGTTCAGAGAGAGGCCACCACACGCCGTGACGTGACAGCCGACAGCGATTTCGCCATGATCTGCAGCCTCTGGCCGCAGTTCGAGCCCGATGCCGCAGGCCGTTCGCTGCTGAGCCTCAGCGTGGGCCGTCTGGCCG
>JAIDUY010000218.1 GCA_029059965.1 Muribaculaceae bacterium | reverse complement strand
AAGGACAAGAAAATCAATCCCCTCATCGGCAATGCCGGTGTGTCGGCCGTGCCTATGTCGGCCCGTATCTCCAACAACCTCGGTCTCGAGTACGATCCTTCGAACTACCTGCTGATGCACGCTATGGGCCCGAACGTGGCCGGCGTAATCGGTTCGGCTGTTGCCGCAGGTGTGCTGCTGGGCTTCCTCGCCTGATACAACTGAATTCCTATAATTCCAAAGGCCGCGTCCCTGCCCGGAGCGCGGCCTTTGTTGTGTCTGTCCTTTGAATCCCGTCTGCTACCAGCACTCTGTCTCGGACGATATCTCCGGAATTGTGGACGAGTGGTAGACCGGGTCTTTGCCCTGACTGCGCTGTCGGCGGTAGTCCTTGAGCAGCCGCAGGGCGTACTTGCCCAGCACCATGATGGCGGCAAGGTTGCAGATGGTCATCAGGGCCATCGTGATGTCGGCCATCGACCATACGAAGTCGAGCGAGGCCACCGCGCCGACAAAGACCATGGCGCCCACGACGATGCGGTAGACGAATATGTACCCGCGCGTAGGAGTGATGAAGCGTATATTGGTCTCGCCGTAGTAGTAGTTTGCCACGATGCTGGTGAATGCGAAAAAGAATATGGCCACTGCCACGAAGACCGAGCCCAGGCCGTGGCCGAGTTCGGCGTCGAGGGCGTTTTGAGTCAGAGCGATGCCGTTGAGTCCGCCTACGGGATTGCCGCTCAGCAGGATGATGAAGGCAGTGCAGGTGCAGATGACCAGTGTGTCGGTGAATACGCCGAGGGTTTGTATGAGGCCTTGCTTGACGGGGTGCGACACAGCTGCCGTGGCTGCCACGTTGGGCGCCGAGCCCTCGCCGGCCTCGTTGCTGAACAGGCCGCGCTTGATGCCCATCATCACCGTGGCGCCGATGCCGCCGCCGATACCGGCGCGGAAGTCGAAAGCCTGCTCGAATATGCTGCGGAGGACGTCGGGCAGGGCAGTGATGTTGATGAGCGTCACGGCAAGGGCGAGGATGATGTAGGCGATGGCCATGACGGGCACCACGACCTGGCTGAAACGCGATATGCGGGTGATACCTCCGCATATCACCAGCAGAGTCATCACCGTCAGCACTATGCCTGTGAGCGTCGGGCTGATGTCGAAGGCCTGCAGCGACTGGGCTATGGTGTTGGACTGCACCGAATTGAACGCCAGTCCGAATGTCACCGTGATGAGAACGGCGAAGATTACAGCCCACCAGCGTTTGCCGATGCCCTTGAGGATATAGTATGCCGGACCGCCGCGGAAAGAGTGCTCGCCGCGTACTTTGAAGAGCTGCGCCAATGTGCTCTCGACAAAGGCGTTGGCGCTCCCGAGCAGGGCTATTATCCACATCCACATCACAGCTCCCGGTCCGCCGAGTGCTATGGCCGTGGCCACGCCTGCGAGATTGCCCGTGCCGACGCGGCTGGCGATGGACATGGCGAAGGCCTGGAACGACGACACGCGGTGGTGATGTCCCTCGCCCTGCGAGCGGGCGTCGTCGTGCCTGCTGCCGCTGGCGGCAAGGAGGCGGAACATCTCGCCTATCATGCGGAACTGCACCCCTCCGGTGGCGATTGTGAAATAGACGGCCCATGCGAGCAGCATGCCGATCATGACATAGCTCCACAGCACCTCGTTGATAAGATTGATTGTTTCCATGGTATCTGCTTACTGATTGCAAAATTACGAATAGGAGCGCATGATTCAAAATGCCGTGCGAAAAAATAACCCGCACGAACGGACATCAGGTCTCCGCTTTCTGCTAAAAATAATTAAGGTTTTTGTCGGGTGTGGGCTTTTTTGTAATTTTGTAGGATATGGGAAAAGAATTGCATTTATACATCATATTTACAGTCTGTTGCCTGATGGCTTCGCTTGCCTCGTGCACCTCTGACGAGCCTGCGCCCGTGCCCGTCAAGTCGGCCAGGACGGTGCTTGTCTACATGGCTGCCGACAACAATCTTGGCAGCACGGGCTTCGACCGCGCCGACATCGCCGAGATGCGCGAGGCCGCCGACAACGGGCGCCTCGGCAACGGCCGTCTGCTGGTGTACCATTCGCCCTACTCGAAAGCTCCCGTGCTTATGGAGATTCGCCGCGGCGGCATCGACACGCTCGTGCGCTACGAACGCGGCGTCACGGCCTCCTCGCGTGAACGCATGACGGAAGTAATAGGACAGACCCGCCGCCTCGCACCTGCCGAATCCTACGGGCTCGTGCTCTGGGGCCACGGCACGGGCTGGATAGAGGACGGCATCGCCGACACCCGCTCCGGCGCTTCCTACTCCTACGGACCCGAGAGGGGCAAGGCTATGAACATCACCACGCTGGCCGACATCCTCGAGCAGCAGCGAATTTTCGACTACGTCTACTTCGACTGCTGCTACATGGCCTCGGTCGAGACCGTCTATCAGCTCCGCAATGCGACAGACTACGTCGTGGGCAGCGCAACCGAGCTGCTGACGACAGGCATGCCTTATCAGCTCAACGTGCCCCTGCTCGTGCGCGGCGACGAGAGTGCGCTCGTCGAGGCTGCACGCAATACATTCGAGCTTTACGACGGCTATAGCGGGGTGAACAGAACCTGCACCATGAGCGTTATCAGAACAGCCGGACTGGACAGACTCGCCGAAGCGTCGCGCGCGCTGTTCGACACCACAGGAGGCCGACTTCCCGAGGGATATGAGCCTCAGCGCTTCATGGACACCAC
>JAIDUY010000217.1 GCA_029059965.1 Muribaculaceae bacterium | reverse complement strand
ACATACAGTGGGACCGCACCGACAACCAGATTACAAGCACCGAAATCAGCGAGCTCACCTCGGGCAACAACCGCATTCTGAGCGGCCACCTGGTCAACTCCGAAAACGACGTCGACTTCAACGTCACCTACACCGAAAACGGCTACACCTTCGTGCGCACCGGCATGATTCAGGGCTATGAGGCCAAGGCGACCGTCGAGTACACCCTGCTCGACGCCAACGGCAGCGAGATGGCCGTGGAGACCTTCGAGATGGACGAGGATGGCGAGCCCTATATCGAAAGCTACACCGACATCATCCGAATGGACGCCTGGGGCTACATCACCGAAATGAAGTACACCTACGAATTCGGTGACGAGACCGAAATTCTGGATAATATCATCGGCGAGCTGACCTACGACAGCACCTACGGCTATCCCCTGACCTACACCACCTCCATGATGGAGCTTGACGAGGAAACCGACGAACCCGTGATGGTGCCCAACATCCACACCGAGTTCTCCGAATATATCGACGCTGCATCGGCTTCCGTCGAGGACATCACCGTAGCCGAGGAGGACGCCGAAGCCGAGTACTTCAACCTCCAGGGCATGCCCGTAAGCCCCGACCGTCTTGTTCCCGGCATCTACATCGTTCGCCGCGGCGACACTGTCAGCAAACAGGTGCTGCGCTGAGTTTGTTTATCAATTGTTTGGCACAAACAAAAAGAAGTGCTAAATTTGCAGCATCGAACACGAACTTTCTAAAACAAACAACAAGTATAACTTTCTAAACAACCGACCATGGCTTACGTAATCACCGACAAATGTGTCGCTTGCGGCACCTGCCTGCCCGAATGCCCCGTTGAGGCTATCTCCGAAGGCGAAATCTACGTCATCAACCCCGACGTTTGCATCGACTGCGGCACCTGCGCTTCTGTATGCCCCTCCGAGGCTATCATCCCCGGCGAATAATACACAACGTCAACGCATAGCATTTCGGCCGGCCTTGTCGCTATCGACAGGGCCGGCCTTATACTTATATATATTGATTTATATTACTGTGCGCTAAACAATTTTTGAGCGGATGAAAAATTAGG
>JAIDUY010000216.1 GCA_029059965.1 Muribaculaceae bacterium | reverse complement strand
GCTCAAGAAAGGCGTACGCTCTTGCCGACGCTGTCAAGGTAACCCTCGGTCCCAAAGGCCGCAACGTAATCATCGCCAAGCAGTTCGGTGCTCCCCACATCACCAAGGACGGTGTCAGCGTGGCTCGCGAGGTAGAACTCGACGACCCCTTCCGCAACATGGGCGCACAGCTCGTCAAGGAAGTGGCCTCCAAGACCGGCGACGACGCCGGCGACGGCACCACCACCGCTACCGTTCTGGCACAGAGCATCATCGCCGTAGGTCTCAAGAACGTCACCGCAGGCGCCAACCCCATGGACCTCAAGCGCGGCATCGACAAGGCTGTCGCAGCCGTTGTCGAAGGCATCAAGGGCATGAGCGAGGAAGTAGGCGACGACTTCAAGAAAATCGAGGACGTAGCCCGCGTTTCCGCCAATAACGACGAGACCATCGGCCGCCTCATCGCCGAGGCCATGGAGAAGGTAAAGAAAGAAGGCGTAATCACCGTCGACGAGGCCAAGGGCACCGAGACCACCATCGAGGTTGTCGAAGGCATGCAGTTCGACCGCGGCTACATCTCGCCCTACTTTGTGACCGACACCGAGAAGATGGAATGCGTCATGGACAGCCCCCTGCTGCTTCTCCACGACAAGAAAATCTCCAACCTCAAGGACATCCTTCCCATCCTCGAGGCCACCGCACAGAGCGGCCGTCCTCTGCTCATCATTGCCGAGGATGTCGACCAGGACGCCCTGGCCGCACTCGTTGTCAACCGTCTGCGCGGCTCGCTGAAAATCTGCGCCGTCAAGGCTCCCGGCTTCGGTGACCGCCGCAAGGAAATGCTCGAAGACATCGCCATCCTCACCGGCGGCACCGTCATCTCCGAGGAGAAGGGCATGAAGCTGGCCACCGCCACCATGCAGGACCTCGGCCAGGCCAACCGCGTGACCGTCAACAAGGAAAATACCACCATCGTCAACCGCGACGGCAACAAGGACGCCATCGCAGCCCGTGTCGCCCAGATCAAGGCACAGATTGCCCAGAGCACCAGCGACTACGACCGCGAGAAGCTCCACGAACGCCTCGCCAAGCTCGCCGGCGGTGTGGCAGTGCTCCACGTGGGCGCTCCCTCCGAAGTCGAGATGAAGGAGAAGAAGGACCTTGTCGACGACGCCCTCCGCGCTACCCGCGCAGCCATCTCCG
>JAIDUY010000215.1 GCA_029059965.1 Muribaculaceae bacterium | reverse complement strand
CTATTACTTCGACTTCCTCGACTACGCCACGGCACTGGCCGGGGCCGTCCCCGAGGCGGAAGCACAGGCCGACAGACTCCGCGAGGCTTTCGGCGAGACGGTAATCTATGCCGCCGCCACCCCGCGTCTTTGGAACGTGGTGGAACTCGACCGACACAACGGACTGTCGACATTCATAGCCCGCGATGCTTCCGACTTCCAGACCGGTGGCTACATTCGCCTCGACTGGTACGGCGATGTGGCGAAATCATTGTTCTAATTCATCATCCAGCCATGCGATTACTCCAGATTCCGTCCGCCCCGACCGCTCTTCCCGACTCCGTCCCCGACGCGAGTCGCGACATCGAAATACTCAAGTCTCTGCCCTTCGACGAACTCATCGCCAAGGTGGTGAACGCAATGGTGACCTTCGCCATCAATCTGGCCATAGCCGTCGTTGTGTTCTACGTCGGACGCTTCATCATCAACAAGATATACAAGCTCGTCCATAATATCTTCGAGAAGCGCCGCATCGACCAGTCGCTCAATACCTTCGTGCTGAGCATGATACGAATCGTGCTCTATTTCATCCTGATTGTCACCGTCATCGGTATCTTAGGCATCGAGACATCGTCCTTCCTGGCCATCTTCGCCTCGGCCGGCGTCGCCATCGGCATGGCGCTGAGCGGAACCTTGCAGAACTTTGCCGGCGGCGTGCTCATTCTCCTTCTCAAGCCCTATAAGATAGGCGACTACATCGAAGCCCAGGGTTATGCCGGCACAGTGCGCGAAATTCAGATTTTCAGCACCATCATCTGCACTGCCGACAACAAGAGCATCATCATTCCCAACGGAGGCCTCTCGACCGGAAGCATCAACAACTGGAGCAAGATGGACTACCGCCGTGTGGAGTGGACCGTCGGCATAAGCTACGGCAACAAAGTCGATGCGGCACGCGCCAAAATCCTTGAAATCCTCGATGCCGACCCCGATGTCGTCAAGAGCGACATCGACCTGGACCGCTCCGTGCGGAGGCTCGAAGAGAAGGTCGAGGCCGACAGGACGGCCGAACCCGTGGTCAGGAAACCCGGCTTCTTCGGAAGGCTGACGGGACGCAAACCCAAGGTGATAATGCCCGACACGGCCGCCGACGAGGCCGAACTCGAGGCCGCGCTTCAGAACGACAACACCAACTCGCCCGTGCGCAAGGGCAGCGGAGCCTATGCGCCCTCGGTCGTGGTCAAGGAGCTTGGCGCCAGCAGCGTAGACCTGCGGGTCACCGCATGGACACAGACCGGAAACTACTGGAACCTTTACTATCGTGTGAACGAACAGATATACACTCAACTGGAGAGCGCAGGCATAAGCTTCCCGTTCCCGCAACTCGACGTACATGTCTCAAACCAATCATCGCAAAGCTAAATCCGCCGTCGCCCTGACGGCAGCCGCCATGGCAATTCTAAGTACATCCTGCAACAAGGGCGTGCGCCTCGAATATCCCGAGGCTCCGCAGGACTCGACCGTCTACGAAGTCTTCGGAATGCAGGTCGCCGACCCCTACCGCCCCCTCGAGAACGACACCTCAGCAGCTACGGCCGCGTGGGTCGCAGACGAGAAAGCTCAGACAAACAGCTATCTCGACGCCATTCCATTCCGCCGTGCCATCCACGACCGTCTTGACCGCCTCAACCGCTATTCGCGTCAGGGCGCTCCGAGCCGCGAGGCCGACGGCCGCTTCTACTTCTCGGCCAACGACGGCACCCGAAACCAGAGCGTAATCTACCGCATGGACAGCATCGGAGCCGAACCCGAAGTATTCCTTGACCCCAACGCACTCAGCGAGGACGGCACCGTCGCCCTCACCGGCCTGTTCTTCAGCAAGGACGGACGCCATGCAGCTTACACTATCTCGCGCAGCGGCAGTGACTGGACAGAAATTTATGTCCTCGACACCGAAAGCGGCCGTCTGCTGGACGACCACATCGAATGGGCCAAGTTCACCGGCGCCGAATGGCGCGGCGACGGTTTCTACTACAGCGCCTACGACCGCCCCGTCGAAGGCAAGGAGTTCTCCAACGCCAACGAGTACCACCGCATATGGTACCACCGTCTCGGCAC
The DNA here is from genome assembly GCA_029059965.1 of Muribaculaceae bacterium. Taxonomy (GTDB): domain Bacteria; phylum Bacteroidota; class Bacteroidia; order Bacteroidales; family Muribaculaceae; genus CAG-873. Next base: position 666 of record JAIDUY010000215.1, on the reverse strand, counting down.
GCCTCAGGAGACCGACGAACTCGTCTATGAAAACCGCGTGAAGCCTCTTTACTTCCACACCGCGCAGGTGCTCGGCGACCGCTGGCTGGCACTTGAAGAAGGCGGCGACGGCCACGGCAATTCCCTGCTGTTCAAAGACCTCACGCGCCCCAATGCACAGTGGCTCACAGCCGAAGCCTCGCAGGACTACACCATGGAGCCCATCGAGGAAGTCGGCGGCAAGGTCTACGTGCTCACCTCTGCGGGCGCGCCCCGCAACCGCGTTGTTGCCATCGACCCCGCCAATCCCGCTCCCGCCAACTGGACTGAAGTCATTCCCGAAGACCCCGAGGGCGGCGTGATAGCGTCGGTCAACTTCGCCGGACCGGACAAGCTCATCGCCGTCATCGACCGCGACGCCTCGCACCACGCCTACGTCTATGGCCGCGAGGGCGGACGCCTCGCCGAGATTCAGTTCCCCACCTACGGCACCGCCGGCTTCACGGGCAACAGCCGCAGCAAGGACGTGTTCTACAGCTTCTCGTCGTTCACCTATCCTCCGACAGTCTACAGCTACGATGTCGATGCCGACAGCAGCGAGCTCTACCACGCCACCGAAGTCGAGGGCTTCAACCCCGACGCCTACCCAACCCACCAGTGGTTTTCAACAACGCCCACCGCCCCCCG
>JAIDUY010000214.1 GCA_029059965.1 Muribaculaceae bacterium | reverse complement strand
AACAGACGGTAGGCGCGGTTCGGGGGCTGGGTGCTGTCGAACACATCGCCGCTGACGATGAAAGCGTCAGGCTTCTCGCGCCCTGCGATGTCAATTATGGTGTCGAGCATCGCGGCCTGCTCCTCAAGCCTGTCGAACCCGTAAAGCTGGCATCCCAGATGCCAGTCCGATGTATGCAGTATCTTCATGAAACGGGCTTTACTGATTATTGTTTGTTCTTGCCGCGATACGACGAGCGATTCGCTCGACTATTCCCGTAACCAGAGCATTTCCCATAAGGAATGCTCGACGCACATCGCTTGCTCCGTATGTATGGTTGTCGGGGAACATATTGAGACGTTCAAGCTCAATCGGGGTCAGACGCCTGTATTGACCGCCTTCAGTCCGGATGACATGTTTGAAACGTGATGGCGAAGCGCCTCCTTCACCGGTGATTATTGTTCTGGACGGTTTTTCCGTGTTGTCGGGAAAGGCCATGGCTCCTTCCGAATAATTGTATTCAAAGCCGGTTGTCTTGTTTACCCGTTTTTCGGATTTACCTCCTTTCGCATATTCCCATCGTGGAAGATCCTCAGTGGAAATATAGAAAGACTCCGGCACGTCGTTCTCCGGAATAAGAATGTCTCCAAGGGTGATGGACAGACCGTGATAGCGGGGTGCGACTTTGGATGTGTACACTCTGCGTCCGCTCATGATGCCCGCATTGAGGAACGGACTTGTCTTTTTTCCTTTGTTGAAAGTCGAGGAAACCACATCCAGAGAGCCTGAGATTTCGAATTCCGACAGTTTCTGTTCGGTATTCATGACAGGGAATGCTTCGGCAAGTATACCTTCGGTGTATATCCAGCTTTCCGGAGACCCCATCTGTCGGAAGATATCGGAATCTTCCCGGAACGCGAAGATATATGTACGGCGACGTCGCTGAGGCATTCCATACTCGGCGGCATTGATAATCCTCCATTCTACGGTATAGCCGAGATCGGACAGAGATGCCAGTATGATGGCGAAATCCCGTCCTCTCTGCGAAGCCGGCGACCCAAGCAGGCGGTCGACATTCTCCAGCATCAGGTATTTCGGAGGAGCCGGCATTTCCTTGAGAATCCTGTGGATCTGCCACCACAATACGCCTTTCTTGCCTTCTATTCCTCCCGAATTACGAAGAGTGGTGGCCACAGAGTAGTCCTGGCACGGGAAGCCACCTACAAGCATATCGGCATCAGGAATATCGTCGGTGGGGACGGTGTTTATATCTTCGTTTGAATGTCCGGCGGATCCGAACCGACTGACATAGATGGATGAAGCGTCCTGTCTTTTTGTTGATGGTTCCCACTGGTTGCTCCACACTGTCTTGAATCTTGATGATGCCCGTTCAAGACCGATGCGGAATCCGCCGACTCCGGCAAACAATTCAATTACCCGTATGTCGCCCGGAACTGTTGTAACCTCGTCGGGAGGAAAAAGCGACAATTCCCGGCAACAGTTGCTGTACCTGACTATAGGCTCGCAAAGGAGCATCTCTTTGTCATCCGAATTGTTACTGTACATTGCTTGTGGAACTTTCAATTATTTTGTGGACATAGTCTCCATTGAACCAGTAGCAGAATCTGTCGCACATTCCACCGTGTGGATTGGAGGTTTTCTGCTGTGAATTCGTAGCCTTCGGGCGGACATGAAAGGAGCGGTGGTCGGAAATGCTCCAGAATGATTTAAGCCTGATTTCATTGTTCAGCACGCAAGTGCGTATATTGTCCCGGTATTCTTTTGCTCTCTCAAGGTCTTCCGGTGGCATTGTCCAGAAAAATACTTTGTCGAGAACATAGGATTGCTCTACGCATACCCTTGAGGTGCGGCGGTTATAGATACTGATTTTCTCCCCTTGTACGGGTCTGAAAACCACAAAAAGGAAACGGGATGTGAACAGCTCGTAAAGTTCGCTGTCTGTCCATTCTTCATTTTCGATTACCTCATTGTAATCAATGTTTTTAAAAGACATCGATTCCCTGGGCTTTCCGTTGAGCCCCAGGCGTACTGTCTTCATGATGATGCCGGACTTGATGAATTCCTCGGATTCGGAAATGCGCTTGCCGGCATTGTTGGATGCAATGAGTCCGCAGACATCCGCATATTTGCTTTTAGCCTGATATGGCTCTATGCCGAGCCTGTCGCATATTTCAACGTAATTAAGGCCTGTGAACGGTCTGAAGCGGTCGAGGATTATCTCTTCAAATGATTTGACTTTCAGCTGCCCGGCTTCGACAAGTTCGAAAACCGGTTTTTCCGGTTTTGAATAGTTGGTGTAGTGGTTCTGACCGGATTCCACCACATGTGCGAGGATATACCTCATATATGCAGGCTTAAGGCTGAAGGCACGTTTCGCTGCCGGAATGTCGGAATATGGCTGCGGCTGCAGGCGGTCGCCTTTCTGTCCCTTGCGACATGCTCCGAGATAAATGGTGTCGCCTTCTGACAGAAGGTGCGCTTTGCCTTCGCGTACCTTTGCCGCTATGGTTTCATAGTCGCGAGAAATCAGCAGAAGATCTTTTTTCGGAAGCTGCCACAGCACTCGGTAGATAAACCTGCTGTCGGCAACCTGCTGACCGCTGATGTGGAGATAGAAAAGCAGAAGCATTATCCTGCATTTGGCAAGCAGATGTGAGTCTTCGAACTTTGTACCGGCTATTTCCGCATAGTCAATCATAGTGCATACGAGCCGTTCCTTGATTCGCAGCAGGTCGCCGTCTTTATGTCTTGTCAGAGGCGTGCACTTTAATTCAAGTCCGGCCTCTGCGAAGTCAGCTTCACGTTTGGAATTCGCGTCATAGCCGAAGAACAGTTCTTCGACCATCTGCCCCAGACCGCCCTTTCCTTTACGGATGTGTTCGTCCACGCATTCACCTATGAGTGAACGCAGGGATTCCCCGATGAGGTATCTGCTGTAGTTGTATATCGACAGAGGGTCGGTTCTGTCAGGCTGCTCTGCTCGGAAGTCTGCGTCTTGCATTGCTGTCTTTCATTATTGTACAAAGATAATAATAAAAGTTGGATGTATGGAGGCATCAGTGCGAAGATACGGACAAATCGGGGCGTATACCGTGCCCTTGTCTGTTAAATTATATTAATCCGCTTCAGAACGGGTAGCCGATGGCGAGGTGGAAGGCGAGGGAGGAGCCGAAGTTGCGCATGTTGTAGTAGCCGTGCTTGCCGGTGTCGTAGGGGGCGTGGATGCCGATGCCGAGGTCGCCGCGGATGACGAGCATGCTGATGTCGAAGCGCAGACCGAAGCCTGTGCCCAGGGCGAGGTCGCGCAGGAAGGACTTGGCGCGCAGGGTGCCTCCGGGGCGCATGGGGTCGTTCTTGAGCAGCCATACGTTGCCGCTGTCGACAAAGACGGCGCCGTGGAGCATGCCCCAGATGGGGAAGCGGTACTCGATGTTGGCCTCGAACTTGAATGTGCCGGTGCGGTCGAAGTAGTCGTCGGGCTGGCCGGGTGGGGTGGTGTAGCTACCCGGACCGATGGAGCGCACAGTGAAGGCACGCACGGAGTTGGCGCCGCCGATATAGAACTGTTCGGAGTAGGGCACCTGCGAGGAGTTGCCGTAGGCGTGTGCCGCGCCGACTGCCACGCGGCTCACCAGCCAGTGGTCGCCGTAGCCGAGGCGTCGGCCCCATACGAGCTGGGTCTGACCCTTGACGAACTGTGAGAACGGCGTGCCGAAGAGCTTCTTCTCGCCGTGTTTGCCGCAGGCCTGATAGATGCCCCAGAAGATGTTGCCGGCCTCCTGGACGGTGAAGGTCCAGTTGAGGGTGTTGTCGCGGTTGAGGGCGTTGTCGTAGGTATAGGTATAGATCATCTGAGGGATGAACTGGCTCTTGAAGCTCTGTGCGACAGCCGGATTGGCTTCCATGATGGAGTCGAACTCGGCGGTGGTGTGCATCAGGTTGGTATAGGTCAGCTTGAACAGCGTCAGCGTGTTCTGCACATGGCGACGCACGCGCCAGTCGTAGTTGACCGAGGCGTTGAACTGGGCCATCTTGAAGTAGTGCGGACGGTTGAGCAGGTCGGCGTTGAGCTGGAAGCGTGTCCAGTTGAGGTTGTAGCGGCTGCGGGGGATGAAGCGCGGAGCCAGCAGACGCGGGAAGGACAGCGAGCCGGTGATTCCGACCTCGTAGGAGTTGAAGTTGCTCCGGTTGCTTCCTCGTCCTGTCTGCCATTCGTAGCTGCCGTTGAGCTTGACCGACAGCTGTTCGCCGCCGCCGAAAAGGTTCTTGTTGGTCACGCCGAACGCTATGCCCGGGCCGATGTATGAGTTGCTTTTCGACGACGCGTTGATTTCGAGCGAAGTCTCGAGCGGAGAGTCGAAGGTGGCCGAGACCTCGACGTCGAGCACGTGCTTGCCCGGACCGGCGGTTGTGTCGGGCATGGCGTTGATGGCGAGGTTGTTGAATATGCCCAGACGCGACAGATAGGTCTGGGTGCGGTCCATGTTGCGCACCGAGAAGGTGCGTCCGGGGCGGAAGACGACGCATTCGTTGATGAGCTCGGGACGGAAGCGCGAGGGCTTCATCTGGATGAGCGTAGCCCGCGGCATGCTGATTGTGTCGGGAATGCCGCCACCCCCGTAGCGCGACAGTATGACGGTTACCTTGCCTGTGGTGTAGCGGGCAAGGGCGAACTGCGGGATATTAGAGCCTATGGTCATCTTCATGGCCAGGCGTCCGCGCTGCTCTATGCTGTCGGCAAGGTACTCGATGAAGTCGGGCTGGAAGAAGTAGTAGCCGCGGTTGCGCAGGCTGTTGGTGATACGTGTGCGGGCGGTGCTGAGGCTGTCGGTGCTGTATCGCGGATTGCGTGCGCCGAGATAAGGGTCGCGGACGGCCAGCGAGTCGATAAGGTGGTTGAGCACGCAGGTGTCGGGCAGCAGCATCATGGTGTCGATGGGGAATGCCGGGCCGGGATTGACGGTGTAGAGAATCTTGGCCTTCCTGGGGTTCTTGCCGGGGATGAGCTCATAGGAGGCCGTGCCGCGGAAGAAACCGTTGTTGTCCATAATCTGCTCCATCATGCGCGAGCGGACCTCTGGGCGGACGTCGCTGACGAGCACCGGTTCCTCGACGAGCTTGTCGTAGAGCCAGTGTTTGAGCCCGTGGCCGGGGTCGTTCCAGTTGTTGTAGACCCACAGCCCGATGGGGAACGGCGAGCGCATTCCGATGAGCGATATGTAGTTGTTGGGCTTGACGAAAGCCGCTGTCTTGAACTTGTCCGGCAGTTCGGGAGGCAGAGGCACGCTGTCGGCGGCGATTTCGATTTTCCTGATGCCGTTGTAGAGGTGCTCGCCCTCGGGGATACGCCGTGTCGTGGAGCACGCCGCAGCCATCGCCGCAAGGACAGTCAGGACAATAAGCCTGCTTATGAAACGTGAGTGTGTCATTTGTGCTCGTTGTTTTCTTGTTCCAGCCGTGCGTTTTCGCGCTCGATGCGTTTGCGGACACGGGCGGGGCTGAGGAACATGTCGCCAAGGCGGCTGAGTTTGCGGCGGTAGACGAAGCCCACGCCGGTCTGTGTGATTTCGCCTTCGAGGATACTTTCGTAGCCCGTGTGGCGGAACAGACGCACGTACATGGTGCGTGTCTTGTTGATGAAGTATTCGAACGATATGTCGTTGACGAGGTTCTGCGAGAAGTTCTCGTCGGCTTTGGCGTCGGTGCTGTAGTTGCCGCCGACGACAATCTTGAAGCGGTCGTTGAAGAGCGACTTCGACACCTGGTAGGAATAGCTCGTGGTCTGCGAGGTGGAGCCGTTGACGGTCTTGTCGTACTGGTCGATGCCGAACGACAGGTCGATGCCCTTGATGTTGTTGGCGGCCCAGGTGTTGAGCTGTCCTGCCAGGAAGCCGTAGAGCGGGTTCGACAGCGAGGCGTTGCCCTTTGTGCCGAGGCCGGTGTATATCTTGTAGAGCATCAGGTTCATGGCCTGGTTGGCGCGCTGCTCGGGGCTCATGGTCTCGAGCTCGTTGGCCACTGCGATGTCGTCGTTGGTGTCGAGGTCGAATGCCACGTCCATATGCTCGAGGGTGCCCGTCACGCTCAGGCCGACGTCGAAGTTCACCAGGCGCGAGTTGGCGCCTTCCTGAGTCACATTGGCCTTGATGACGTTGGTGGCGTGTATGTTGAGGGTCGGGTTCATGATGTCGCCGCTGAAGGCCACATAGCTGCCCTCGTTGAAGCGGAAGGTCTGCTCGCTCAGGATGGGCGGCTGGCCGTAGCGTGCGAAGCCCTTGTCGATGTTGAGTCGTCCGGTAAGTCGTCCGGTGTTCATGGGAGTCATGTTGAAAGCCAGCGAGCCGTTGCTCTGAATCTGCACCTTGTTGGTGCCGTCGGTGCTGAGGTCGACGCTGATGATGCTGCCGTCCTCGATGGTGAGGTCGGCGTCGACGAGCATCATCATGCCCGAGGGCTCGATGGAGTCGGCGCGGGCCACGGCCAGGCTGTCGGTGAAGTTGACGAACTTGACCATGTCGCCCGTCGAGTAGTTTGTCAGCTCGGAAGTGGCTTCGGGCATGACGTAGGTGACGTTGGTCTCGGGGAGAATCCTGAGGTCGGCGTCGACGCTCATGAAGCTCATCGAGCCGCGCAGACGGGCGTCGAGGTCGATGAAGGCGCGTCCGTAGATGTCGGCTCCGCGGCTGGCGCGGCGGGTGTTGACCAGCTGCATGCCGGCGGCGGCAAGACGCAGGTCGAGGCTCATGTCCGAGATTCGGGTGAGGTCGACGGTGCCGTCGATGGTCAGCGGATTGGCGTTGCAGCCGGTGATGGCGAAGCGGTCGAAGGTCACCACGCTGTTCTCCACGGGAATCTTTTCGTCGCTGAATGTGAAGGCGCTGCCGGTCATGGCGACGTCGACGCGGGTCGAGTCGAAGTCAAGGTAGCCGTTCATGATCGGCTCATCTGTGCTGCCCGTGATGCGCAGCGAGCCGTTGAGGGTGCCCGACAGGCGTCCCGTGCCCGAGGGCAGGAAGGGATTGGCCGTGGCCAGCGGGAAGTGTATCATGGACAGGTCCAGGTCGAGCGGACCGGTGGCGGTGCTGTCGTTCATGGCTCCGTGTATTGTCACTGTCCTGACGCCGTCGCCGAGCAGGCTTGCGTCGGCGCGCAGACCGCCGGCCTGCGAGGCCTGAACGTCGAACTCGGCCTTGACGGCGGCGACTTAACGGCGGCCGTAGAGGAAGTTGGTGATTCCGGCATTACCCTTGCCCACAAGCGATTCGCCCTGACGGTTGAGGCGCATGTCGGCGCTGACGTCGCCCTTCATCGGCGGGGCGAAGGGATTGAGCGAAATCCAGTCCTGGATGTGTATGTCGGTCAGCTGCAGCACGATGTCGTCCTGACCGGGTGCCGTGGCGCCGTCGGTGGCTTGCGGAGCCTCGGTGAAGATGGCCAGCGAGCTGTTGCCGCCCTCCATTCGCAGGTCGGCCTTGATGCGGCGGTCGGGGATGCGGTAGCTGATGTAGTTGCTGTCGTTGACGCTCCACTTCTGATAGCCGATGGTGGGCGTATAGGGGCGCAGACTCAGGGTGATGGTGGAGTCGGCGGGCTGTGCCGTGGCCACCATGCCGAGGTCGAAACCGGTCTTGCCCTGCAGGTTCTGCTGCTTGACGCCCAGCTCGGCTCGGTGGCCGTCGATGCGACCGTTGAGGGTCACCTTGTGCCACTGGTCCATGTTGCCGGGCTGATTCTCTATGCCTGCCGTGAGGTGCAGGTGGGCGTCGTGCTGCCTGCCGTGCATGAATACAGAGTCGATGATCATCGACGAGGTCGAGAGGCGGCGCACGGTCATGTCGAGCACGAGCGAGCTGTCGTTGCGGGCGTCGAGGTCGAGGCTGCGCACGCTCATGTCGGCGACGCTCAGGATGTCGTTGATCATGTTCGAGCGTCCGGCGTCGACATTGAGTCCGAACGGAGGCAGGGCCTGCGCTATGCTGTCGGCGTCAATCATGTACGATGACAACTGCCGCTGTATTATTTCCGAAGACTTCGTGAAGCGGGCTATGAGTGTGTCGATGCTGCAGGGGCTGCTGAATCCTGCTGTCATGTCGCGGTTGGTGATGTCGAGCCTTGTCAGCGAGTCCGAGGCGTTCAGACGGGCGTCGACATCGCTGAGGGCGATGGTGCCGCTGAGCTGGCGGTAGTAGAGCTCGTCGAGCACCAGATGCGCCGAGTAGAGGTTCTCCTTGGGTGTCGCCTCGGCCTCGAGGCTTGTGTTGATTTCCACGATACAAGGCTCGGGAGTGACGCCTATGGCGTGCAGGTCGAGGTTGCGCCCGTCCAGCACGGCGTTCCATGCGTAGGTGTCGCCGTCGAGGTTGCCGTCGGCTGTGAGTGTGAAGTCGGCGTTGGGATTGTCGGAGTTGAGGCGCACATCGGCATGGCCGTCGGCAAGGGTGACCTTGCCGTCGATGTCGGTGTAGCGTTCGCCCTTGTATGAGGCGGAGGCTATGGCGGCGTCGGCACTGATTGTGGTGCCGCGCACGAAGGGATTGTAGCCGTGACCTTCGGCCTGCACGGTGGCTGTCACGGCGCCTATGCCGAGCGAGGGCATGAAGGCCTGCACGGGGAAGTCGTTGGTGGTGAGGTGCAGACGGTAGTCCTCGCGGCGGCTGTCCCAACGGGCGTTGAGGCCGATGTCGCCCGAGTGCGTCACGGCGGCGAGATTGCCCGAGGCCACGCCGCGGTTCATGCTGACATGGCCGCGCAGGGTCATGGGCGGTATGCTGAGCTCGCGGGCGGTAGCCGGGTCGAGAAGCTTGTTTTTGAAGGATGTGACGTTGATAATGTTGCCGCGCAGGGCGATGTCGCCTCCGATATTGTCTGGGTTCATGAAATCCAAGACATAGCCTTCGGCCGAGAGGGTGACGCAGCGGTTGATGCGCAGGTCGGCACGGTCGAGTCCAAGCCGTCCGGTGGTGCCCGAGGCATCGGCGTCGAGTTCTATGGGACTTCCTGCGGGGATGCCGGCGAGGAAGGGCACGAAGGCCGGGAACATCTTGCCGAGGTCCGACGGCTCGAAGCTGCTTTCTATTTCAAGGGCAAGGGGCAGGGTAGGGTCGTTGGCCATGTCGCCCATGCCGAGCTTGCCGGCGAAGCGTGCCTCGCTGCCTGCGGCTGTGCTAAGGGTGAAGTCGCTGAAGCTCAGCGCGACAGAGTCGATGTCGAGCGTGCCCGAGGTGCTCAGCTCCACGCCGCAGCGCTCGCGACCCTCGACTTCGAGGGGAATGCGCACGGTGGTGCCGCGGTTGAGGAAGTCGTGCAGTCGCAGCGAGAGCTCGTCGACCTGAATGTATGTGAAGTCCAGACCGGGCAGCGGCCTGACGCCCGCGGTGGCGTAGAGTGCCCGCGAGCGGTCGAAGGCGAGGCTGTCGATTGTGACGGTCCAGGGTGCGGCGGCGCTGTCCGAGGGCGCGCTTTCCGGAACGGGACCGAATGCGGCTATAGCGGCGCTGTCGGGGCTTATATAGCGTGCTGCAAGACCTTTGCCTCCGAACATGCCGAGCTCGACCGTCTGGTCCTGCAGGTCGATGCGTCCGTTGTCGAGCACGGCAGAGTCGATGACCGCGCCGAGGGTGTCGATGGTGGGCATCATGCGCATGGAGTAGGCGAAGCGGTCCAGACGCAGTCGTTGTAGCGAAATGCTCATTGTCGAGGGTTCGGACGGAGCCGAGGCCGTGGTGTCGGGATTGAGCACCATGTCGACGCGGCCGCCTCCGATGTATGCGTCGCTAAGCTCCATCGACAGGTCGGACAGTGCCACCGAAGCCGGCGCCAGTGCGAGGCTGTCGGCGGCGATGGTCATGAACATGGCGCTGTCGGGCGAGCCCATCCGGTAGCGGGCCCCGCCGAGCGCGGCACCTTGCAGACTGACGCGTCCTGCGAGCAGTCCGAGGGGATTGACGTCGGCGCGCAGGGTCGAGGCGGCGATGAGTGTGTCGCCGGCATTGCTGATGCTGAGGCCGTCGACTTCGAGGCGCAGGGGGAAGCGGAGCGAGAAATTTTCGAGAGTGAGTTCTGTGCCGTCGGACATGTGACCGTAGCGGCCTACGACGGCGTCCACGAGTGTCCGCTGGGCCCACGGCGAGTAGAGGAGCACCGTAAGGCCGCAGACAAGAAAGACCAGGCCGATGATGGCGAATATCACGGTCTTGGCAATCTTTCGCAGTATATCAGTCACTTTCACAGGAACTTGGGGAGGTGATGAATTGTAACAGGTTGTGATGAACTCCGCGTCTCGGAGGCGCGGACATATTCTAAACCCGCGGAAGCCCACTATTGTTCACCGGGGGCACGCCGTCTGCGGGGCGCGGCGGTCAGCCTTTGATCTGGCTGACGCGCACTTTCTTGTTTTTGAGCTTGCAGGGCTTCAGCGCCTCGACTGTCTCTCGGGCCTTGGCTGCGGGGACAGCAGCGTAGGCGCAGTGGTCGCGCACGTCGATGCGTCCGAGTTCGGCAGCCTCCAGGCCGCTGTTGCGCAGGATGAATCCGGCGATGTCGCCGCGCGAAATCTTGTCGCGCTTTCCGGCGTTGATGTAGAGGGTTGTGATGCGTGGCAGGCAGGTCTGAGCGGGCATCGACGCAGGCTCGGCCTCGTCCGTCCAAGTGACGAAGGGAGGAACCTTGTCGACATCGGAGATGATTACGTAGACGCTGCCGTCGGCGCCCTGACGGCCGGTGCGGCCGTTGCGGTGCGTCCAGTTCTCGGGCGTCAGAGGCATATGATAGTGTACGACGGCCTCGACGCCGTCGATGTCCAGACCACGGGCGGCAAGGTCGGTGGCCACGAGGACGGGAGTGGTGCCGTCGCCGAACAGAATCAGGGCACGTTCGCGCATGTCCTGCTCGAGGGCGCCGTGGTAGAGGCCGGCCTCTATGCCGCGCTGCCTCATGGCTGTGGCCACGCGCTCGGCGGCGTCGCGGTGGTTGACGAACACCAGCGTGCGGGTGCCGCACAGGCGCCTCAGCAGAGCCTCGAGGGTGTCGAGCTTGTCGGCGGCATCGCTGTGCACACGGCTGACCGTCAGCCCCGGAGCCGGAGCCTCGCCGTCGAAGAAATCGAGGGTGCTCATGTCCACGCCGTCCACGAAGTCGGGCAGCTGTGCGGCGCTTGTGGCCGAGGTGAGGATGAGGGTCGACACACGTTTCATGCGGCGCATGATGGCGCGCATCTCCTCGTGGAATCCGAGTTCGAGAGCCTTGTCGTACTCGTCGAGCACCAGCGAGCGCACCCCGCGCAGGTCGACGGCGCCGCGGTGTATGTGGTCCAGCAGTCGGCCGGGGGTAGCCACTATGATGTCGGGACTGCCTGTCAGCGAGGCCATCTCGGCCTGCATGTCGTGGCCGCCGTAGAAGGCCGCCGTCTTGAAGTCGGGCGTGGCCAGGGTGCGCACCGTCTCGAAAATCTGGAGCACGAGCTCGCGCGTCGGGGCGATGACGACGCCCTTGATGCCCTCGCGCCCTTTCGGCAGCGAGGCTATGAAGGGAACGGCGAAGGCAAGGGTCTTGCCCGCTCCCGTGGGCGCCTGCAGCTGTATGCGTGCCGGCAGGGGCTGTGCGGCCATGGCGTCCTGCATGGCGTTGAAAGTGTGGATGTCCAGGCGCTCGGCGGCGCGTCTGCGTAGTTCGTCGACCATAGTGGCTTAAAAAAAGGTTATCGTCCGCGCAGGAACGATAACCTCAGTTTATTCATGGTTGGTCAGATCTTTTCCTCGAGGATGGCGCGGAACATGTCTCTGATACACAGCGGACT
>JAIDUY010000213.1 GCA_029059965.1 Muribaculaceae bacterium | reverse complement strand
ATACCTAACGAACGCTCGACACCAAGTTCGACGGGCAGACCGTGGGTGTCCCATCCGGCCTTACGCTTCACCTGGATACCGCGCATGGTCTTGTAGCGGCAGAAAATATCCTTGATGGTGCGGGCCATCACATGGTGGATGCCGGGCATGCCGTTTGCGCTTGGGGGACCTTCGTAGAAAACGAACGCGGGCGCGCCCTCGCGCAGCTCCAGACTGCGGCCGAAGAGGTCCTCGGCAGTCCAGCGCTCGAGCATGTCTTTGTTGATGTCGGACAGGTTGAATCCGGAGTATTCTTTGAATTTCTTCATGATATGTACGGTATGAAGTCGGGGGAGGATATAGCTTGAAAAAAGTACAAGGGTGCGTCCGGCAGTAAATGAGCGGACACACCCTTGTGGTATCGTGAGAGCCTCGAAAGGGCAGCCGCTTATTCGGCGGCGGGAGCCTCGCTCTCTTCAGTAGCGGAAGCTGCTGCAGCCTCTTCGGCAGCCTTGGCGGCAAGTTCGGCTTTCTTCTTCGCTACGGCCTCGGCTTTGGCCTTGTTCTTGGCGGCCTCTGCCTCGAGACGCTCCTTAGCGGAGAGTTCGCTCTGGTTTGCCATCTTGGTCTTGACAGCTGCTACTTTAGCATCTTTCTGTGCCTTCCAGGCATTGAAGCGCCGCTCGGCTTCAGCCTGATCGAACGCGCCCTTCTTGACGCCACCGAGGAGGTGGTTCATCAGGAGTACACCCTCGTTGGAGAGGATGGTGCGTACGGTGTCGGTGGGAGTTGCACCGACGGTCACCCAATACAAAGCCCGCTCGAAGTTAAGAGTAATTGTAGCAGGATTAGTGTTCGGATTATAGGAACCTATCCTTTCAATAAATCTACCATCTCGTGGTGCCCTGCTATCGGCGATGACAATAGGATAGAACGCATAGTTCTTGCGACCATGGCGTTGCAGTCTAATTTTTGTTGCCATTAGGTTTTGTTAATAATTGGTTTTGTATTGTTTTGCGCCGCAAAGGTACGGCTTTTATTCCATTCCGCCAAATTTTTTTCGGAATAAACTTCGCAGCCGCCTTCCCTTTCTGCGAAAACAGGCCAGCCGGCATATCTTCCGGGGACTTATGCGGGCCGAGGGATAAGAGCCGGTTCCCCAATATTTGTTAATGCTGGGGTCGCATATCTCTGAGTGATTTTTGTCTTGTGATGTCATCG
>JAIDUY010000212.1 GCA_029059965.1 Muribaculaceae bacterium | reverse complement strand
CGGTAGCGGTGGCCGGCACGGCGTCCGATGAGGCAGTAGTTCTTCGGGTCGAAGTCGTAATAGTCGTCGGCAAGGTCGCGCATGGGCACCAGTCCCTCGCACATATTGTCGTCAAGTTCGACGTACAGACCCCATTCGGTCACGCCCGAAATCATGCCCGTGAATACCTCGCCCAGATGGTCGCCCATGTATTCCACCTGCTTGTACTTGATGGAAGCGCGCTCGGCGTTGGCGGCCAGCTGCTCCATGTCGGACGAGTGTTTGCACTCCTCCTCGAGCTTCTCGAGGTTGACGGAGCGGCCACCGGCAAGGTAGCGCTCCAGCAGGCGGTGCACCATCATGTCCGGATAGCGGCGGATGGGCGATGTGAAGTGGGTGTAGTAGTCGAACCCGAGTCCGTAGTGGCCGATGTTCTTGGTCGAGTAGATGGCCTTGGACATGGAGCGGATGGCGAGGGTCGACAGGAAGTTCTCCTCGCCGCGGCCCTTGATGTCGGCCAGCATCTTGTTGAGCGAGCGGTTGATTTCGACCGGGGTGCCGGTGGTCTTTATCTTGTGGCCGAAGGTGCGGCACAGTTCTGCGAGATTGCCAAGACGCTCGGCGTCGGGCTGGTCGTGGATGCGGTAGACGAAGGCCTTGGGGCTCTTCTTTTTCGGCACCATGCCGATGGCGGCTGCCACGGTCTTGTTGGCCAGCAGCATGAATTCCTCGATGAGCTTGTTGGCGTCCTTGCTCTCCTTGAAGAACACCGATACGGGATGACCCTTCTCGTCGGTATCGAAGCGCACTTCGGCGCGGTCGAAGTCTACCGAGCCGTTCTCGTAGCGCTTGTGGCGCAGAATCTTGGCCAGGCGGTCGAGGGTCAGAATCTCGTCGGCATAGTCGCCCTTGCCCGTCTCGATGATGTCCTGCGCCTCCTCGTATGTGAAGCGGCGGTTGCTGCGGATGACGGTGCGTGCAATCTTGCTGTCGAGCACATTGGCTTTGTCGTCCATACGGAAGATGGCCGAGAAAGTGAGCTTGTCCTCGTCGGGACGCAGCGAGCAGATGCCGTTGCTCAGATGCTCGGGCAGCATGGGCACGACGCGGTCCACGAGGTAGACGCTGGTGGCGCGGTCCTCGGCCTCACGGTTGATGATGGAGTCGGGACGCACATAGTGGGTCACGTCGGCGATATGGACGCCCACCTCGTAGTTGCCGTCGGGCAGACGGCGGATGCTCAGGGCGTCGTCGAAGTCCTTGGCGTCGCGCGGGTCGATGGTGAATGTCGTCACCTGACGCATGTCGATGCGCTTTGCCACTTCCTCGGGGGTGATGCCGGCGTCGATTTTCTCGGCGGCCTTGACCACGGCCTCGGGATAGCGGTAGGGGAG
>JAIDUY010000211.1 GCA_029059965.1 Muribaculaceae bacterium | reverse complement strand
GGTCGAAATCGCAGGCGAGACCGTCGGACAGACCGGCCTCGGGCTGATGGTACTTGTCGGTGTCGAAAACGGCGATACCCCCGACGACTGCCGCTGGCTTGCCGCCAAGACTGCCGCCCTGCGTATTTTCGACGATGAAAACGGGGTGATGAACCGCTCGGTGGTCGATGCCGGTGGCGACATCCTGGCCGTCAGCCAGTTCACCCTTACGGCCTCGACCCGCAAGGGCAATCGCCCGTCCTATATCCGTGCCGCCGGGCACGAGCTTGCCACCGAGCTCTACGAGCTCTACATAGCCGAAACTTCGCGCCTTACCGGACGCCCGGCCGCCCGTGGACGCTTCGGCGCCGACATGCAGGTGAGCCTCACCAACTCCGGCCCCGTGACAATAATCATCGACTCCCGCCTCAAAGCGTACCCCTTTCGGTTTTCGTGTTTATGCTTGGGGCGGTTACAGAAGGGGCGATCCCCGGAGCGCCCGCTTGCCCGCAACCACACGCATCGTTCCAACAAAAGGCCGCCAGCTTGCCCGCATCAGCGCGACAAAAGGGTGTCCGACAGGACACCGATTTACTCATAGCCCGGTACACCGTAGCCAAAGGCGTAGGTGTGCCGGGATAGGGATGCCCCCGCGCAAAGGGCGTCCGGCAAGGACGCCGACTTACATGGCAGGCGCATCATTCAATTATGCATTATGCATTCTCAATTCTCAATTAAAAGATGCATTATGCATTCTCAATTCTCAATTCTCAATTAAAAGATGCATTATGCATTTTAAATTCTAAATTCTAAATCCTACTTCCTCTCCACGGGCGGATAGTCGAGGGTGTAGTGGAGGCCGCGGCTTTCGCGGCGCTCTTTGGCCTGACGCATGATGAGGTAGCCGACGTTGATGATGTTGCGCAGCTCGCAGATTTCGCGCGAGGCCTTCGACTCTTTGAACAGGCGCTCGGTCTCCTCGTAGAGGATGTCGAGGCGGTTCCATGCGCGGTCGAGGCGCAGGTTGCTGCGCACGATGCCGACGTAGGTGCCCATGATTTGTCCTACTTCCTTGATGCTCTGTGTGATGAGTACCATCTCTTCGGGATGGCGTGTGCCCTCGTCGTTCCATTCGGGCAGGTCGTCGCGCAGGCTGATGTGCGGCTCCTCGGCGGCTGCGTGATGTGCGGCTGCGTCGGCGTAGACAACGGCCTCTATGAGCGAGTTGGATGCCAGACGGTTGCCGCCGTGCAGACCCGTGCACGAGCATTCGCCGAGGGCGTAGAGGTGGCGGATGGAGCTCTCGCCGTTGCCGTCGACCTTAATGCCGCCGCAGAGGTAGTGTGCTGCCGGAGCCACGGGAATATAGTCCTTTGTGATGTCGATGCCGAGCTCGAGGCACTTGCGGTAGATGTTGGGGAAGTGGCGCTTGGTCTCCTCGGGATCCTTGTGGGTCACGTCGAGGTAGACGTGCTCGTCGCCGTTGATTTTCATTTCCGAGTCGATGGCGCGTGCCACGATGTCGCGCGGCGCCAGCGACAGGCGAGGGTCGTACTTGTGCATGAATTCCTCGCCGCGGCGGTTGCGGAGCACGGCGCCGTAGCCGCGCATGGCTTCCGTGATGAGGAAGGAGGGGCGGTCGCCGGGATGGAACAGGGCGGTGGGATGGAACTGGATGAACTCCATGTCCGACACGGTTCCCTTGGCGCGGTAGACCATGGCGATGCCGTCGCCTGTGGCAACCAAGGGGTTGGTCGTCGTCTGGTAGACGGCGCCCACGCCGCCTGTGGCCATGACGGTTATCTTGCTGCGGAAAGTCTCGACCTCGCCGCTGGCGATGTCGAGCACGTAGGCGCCATAGCAGGTGATGTCGGGCGTACGGCGGGTGACGCGCTTGCCCAGATGGTGCTGCGTGATGATTTCGATGGCGAAGTGGTGCTCGAACACGTCGATGTTGCTGTCGGCGCGTACGGCCTCTATGAGGCCGCGCTGAATCTCGAAGCCCGTGTTGTCGGCGTGGTGGAGGATGCGGAACTCGCTGTGGCCGCCCTCGCGGTGCAGGTCGAAGCTGCCGTCCTCGCGGCGGTCGAAGTTCACGCCCCACTGCAGGAGCTGACGTATCTGTTCGGGGGCTCCCTTCACCACCTTCTCCACGGCGGCGGGGTCGCTGAGCCAGTCGCCGGCCACCATGGTGTCGTGGATGTGCTTGTCGAAGTCGTCGACCTCGAGGTTGGTCACCGAGGCCACGCCGCCCTGGGCAAGGGCCGTATTGGCTTCGTCGAGTGTTGTTTTGCATACGAGGGCGACGCGTACGCCGGGGCGTGCGACCTTGAGCGCGAAGCTCATGCCGGCTATGCCGGACCCGATTACAAGATAATCGTAGCTGTGTGTCATGACAATCTCAAATTGTACGCCGCAAAATTAACAAATTTTATTTAAGCGCGTATACCTACGAGTCAAAAAACTTCGGAAATTTGCAGACCGCAAGCTCCGGCGCAGCCGTGAGTCTGCCGTCAAGGTACAATAATGAAAAAGAAAGGTAATGAAATCAACATGCTCAGCGGCCCGCTGCTGCCGAGGATGCTGCTGTTCGCGCTCCCGCTCATAGCGAGCGGCGTGCTGCAGCAGTCGTTCAACTCGGTCGACGTGGCCGTGGTCGGACGATTCACCGGCAGCCACGCCCTTGCCGCCGTGGGCTGTACGGGACCGGTCATCGGATTGCTTATCAATCTGTTCATAGGTATTTCGGTGGGCGTCAATGTGGTGATTGCCAACTATATCGGACAGCGCAACCGTCAGGGCGTGCGCCGTGCCGTATCGGCCTCGGCTGTGCTGGCGCTGATATGCGGCGCGCTGATGCTGATTATGGGCGAGAGTATGGCCCGCCCCGTGCTCGAGCTGACGGGCACGCCAGAGAATGTGCTCGACGATGCCGTCCTCTATATGCGCATCTTCGTGCTGGGACTGCCGTTCATGATTGTCTACAACTTCGGCTCGGCCATACTGCGCAGCATCGGCGATACGCGCCGTCCTTTCTACAGTCTCATCGCCGCCGGCATCGTCAACGTGACCCTAAACCTCATTTTCGTCATCGGCCTCGGCTGGGGCGTCGAGGGCGTTGCATGGGGCACGGTGATTTCCAATGTTGTCAACGCTGTCATCATTGTGGGCATACTGCTGCGCGAGCGCGGCGACATCAGGCTCGTTGTCAGCGAAGTGCGTCCCGATGGCGAGCAGATGCGCAAAATCTGCGCCATCGGCGTGCCCTCGGGACTTCAGGGCGCCGTCTTCGCCCTGTCGAACACATTCATCCTGTCGGCCATCAACAGCTTCGGCTCCGACGCCGCCGCAGGCTCCGCCGCGGCCATCAACTTCGAGATGTACTGCTACTTCCCTATCGCGGCGGTGGCGCAGACAGCCGTGGCGTTCATCAGCCAGAACTACGGCGCCGGAAATGTCGACCGCATCAAGCGCGTGTTCAGGCTCAGCCTGATACTTGCCTATGGCATATCGTTGGTGCTCAACGTGCTCATCGCATGGCAGAGCGACGCCTGCCTGAGCGTGTTCACCACCGACCCCGCCGTGCTCGTATTCGGCGACACGCGCATACGCACGGTGCTCCTCTTCCAATTCATAGCCTGCTACTACGAGGTGGCGGGCTCGTCCATGCGAGGCCTCGGCTACTCGATGACGCCGACCCTCATCGTCATCTGCGGCACGTGCGTGCTGCGCCTGCTTTGGGTGTTCCTCTTCCCGCACCTCGGAGGCGACTTCCGCGAACTGCTGATGGTCTACCCGGTGTCGTGGGTTCTTACCGACATATGTATGTTCGTGGCCTTCAGGCGTGTCAGCCGCAAGGCCTTCGCCAAGTGCGTTCCTCCGGCCGCCTGACCCTTGGAAGAACAACACAAAAGGAAAGGCCCGCGCCGTCACAGCGACAGCGCGGGCCTTTCCTTTTGTCCGTAAGTGGATTATTTCAGTTCGTGGATGACGAGGCCGGAGCGGAGCTTGGGCTCGAACCAGGTGGTTTTGGGCGGCATGATGTTACCGGTGTCGGCTATGTTCATCAGCTGAGTCATGCTCACGGGGAAGAGAGCCAGGGCGAAGGCCATCTCGCCGCTGTCGACACGGCGCTTTAGCTCGCCCAGGCCGCGGATGCCGCCGATGAAGTCGATGCGCTTGTCGCTGCGCAGGTCGGTGATGCCGATGATGTCGCGCAGGATGAGGTCGGACGATATGGTCACGTCGAGCTGGCCGATGGGGTCGTTGGCGTCGTAGGTGCCTTCGCGGGCCGTCAGCG
>JAIDUY010000210.1 GCA_029059965.1 Muribaculaceae bacterium | reverse complement strand
GTTTTGACCTGGCTTCGGTCGGCAATTCGCTGATTGTCGTGGGTGTTGGCTCGGCTCTTGCCGTGGCGGCGGTGCTCTGGCTGACATCGTCGCACGGCCCCCGCTTCCTGCGCCGCCATTCCGAACTCAGCGCCGAGCTCAGCAATGCCGACGGTTTCGTGGGCGTGGACATGAGTCCCGCCCGCTACGTGGGTGCTGAGGCCACGGCGACCACCGACATGCGCCCGGCGGGCAAAATCGTCATCGGAGGCCATACTTTCGATGCCGTATCCACCGGCGAATTTATCCACGCCGGACACTCCGTTGTGGTGGTACGCTACGAGAACGCACAGCTGTACGTCCGCCCCAAGGCCGACGGCACAAAACACGACTGAAAACGAACACGCCCTCTCCCCGCCAGAACATACATAAATGAAATTCATAGGAATAATACCCGCCCGCTACGCCTCAACGCGCTTCCCGGGCAAACCTCTTGCCATGCTCGGCTCCAAGACCATGATTGAACGCGTCTACACCCGCGTGGCCGATGTGCTCGGCGACGATGTGGCCGTAGCCACCGACGACTCACGCATTGCCGATGCCGTCAGCGCCTTCGGAGGTCGCGCCGTCATGACTTCGACTTCACACCGCAGCGGCACCGACCGCTGCCGCGAGGCCTATGCCCTGCTCGGCTCCGATGCCGACGTGGTCATCAACATCCAGGGCGATGAGCCTTTCATAGCCCCCTCGCAGATAGCGGCTCTGAAGGGCTGTTTCGACGATTCCTCGGTTGAAATCGCTTCGCTGGCACGTCCCTTCGACCCGAAGCGGGGCTTCGACGCCCTGGCCGACCCGAACTCGCCCAAGGTGGTGATGGACAGCCGCGGCAATGCCCTGATGTTCTCGCGCTCGGTCATTCCCTATGTCCGCGGCGCCGAGACTTCTGAATGGCCCGGACTGGCAAAGTATCATACTCATGTCGGCCTCTACGGCTATCGTGCGGACGTCCTCGATGCCATCACCCGTCTGCCGCAGTCGCCGCTCGAACTGGCCGAGAGTCTCGAACAGTTGCGCTGGCTTGAGGCCGGATATAAAATTCGTATGGCCACGACCGACGAGCCAACAGTCGGCATCGACACTCCCGCCGACCTCGAGGCCGCCATAGCGATGCTCGGCGATGATTGACCGCAGCTGCCCTCCCCGCCTGTCGGCTCCTGCCGTCAGCGCCCTCCCCGAGCCCGAAGTCAGCGTGATGGACAACGGCGCCACGCTGGCGATATTCGGCGGCAGCGACAGGCCGACGTGCACACTGCGCGTCATGTTCGACGGCGGCGCCTCGGAGCTCGGCTCGGTGCCGCTCCAGAATCTTCTTTCATCGCAGATTACCGAGGGTACTCTGAGCAAAAGCGCCGATGAGGTTGCCGACATCCTCGACCGCAACGGTGCCCGCCACAGTCCCGCCGACAGCTATCATCATACCGGATTCCGCCTTGCCATGCTAAACCGCCGCGCGTCGGAGGTGATGGAGCTTATGAGCGAAATATATGCCGCTCCGGCATTCGAGCCTCGCCTTCTCGCTGCCGCGCAGATGCGTGCCGAGGCCCGACTGCGCCATGCCCGCAGCACTATGCCCGTACTTGCCTCCGAGGCCATCGCTCCGCTGATTTTCGGCAAGTCGCATCCGCGTTCGGTTCCGGCTTCGTCGCAGCAGATTGCCGCTGTGAGTCCCGATGCCCTGCGTGCCGCCCACAGCCGCCTGTGCACGGCAGCGGGCTGCTATGCCCTGCTCGCCGGAGATGTCACTGCCGAGGTCAGGGAGGCCGTCGAGGGCTTCCTCAACTCACTGCCGGCGAAACAGCCCGAGCCCATAGTGGTGCTCCCATACGAGCCGGACAAGGCTCAGACTGTCAGGGTAGAACGCCCCGAGGCGGTGCAGTGCGCGGTGTCGGCGGCCATTCCCGCCCCGCTGCGCAGCCATCCCGACTATCTGCCGCTGCGCATTGCCGTGATGGCGCTCGGCGGTTATTTCGGAAGCCGTCTCAATGTCGACATCCGCGAGCGCCGCGGTCTGACATATGGCATCGGCTCCGCCCTTTTCGGCGAACGCGACGGCTCCTACATCGGCATCAGCGCCCAGTGCAGCGCCGCTTCCGTCGACGCGCTCATCGACGCCGTCCGCAACGAGCTGTTGAGGCTGCGCACCGAACCGCCTTGCGGCGCCGAGCTCGAACGTCTGCGCCGTCATGCAGCCACCGACGCCCTCGAGACCCTCGACACGCCCGAGGCCGTTGCATCCTACTACGCCTCGATGAGGATAGCGGCCTTCCCCGATGCCTACTTCGACACCCAGCAGCGCATCGTAGCCTCCATAGGCCCCGACGACATCGCCGAAATGGCCGGGCGATATCTCGACCCCGACGCTCTGCGCATAGCCGTGGCCGGCCCTGCGGAATGAGTGCCGCCGCGCCGAAGGGCAACATAATCACGACTTCGGCTAAGATAGGCCTTTCGGAGATTGAAGCTTATGGCTAAATTTGCGGTTGGCAAAGCGACTGTGCCGAGCCACTGCATCAACAAGTCATTAATGGTTCTATGATAAAAGAGATTTTACAATTCCGTCCGCAGTTCAAGAGCGTTCTGTGGGGTGGAAACAGGATTGCAATCTACAAAGGCATACCCTCGCAGGGCGACCACGTCGGCGAGAGCTGGGAGCTGTCGCCCGTTCCGGGCCACGAGTCTGTTGTCGAATCGGGTTCTTACCATGGCAAGACACTCAACGAGCTCATGGCGTCCGATGGCGCCGACATCGTCGGACAGCGTCTGATGGAGAAATACGACGGACGTTTCCCGCTGCTGATCAAGCTCATCGACTCCGCCGACGATCTGTCGGTGCAGGTTCATCCCGACGATGCCTTGGCCGCACGCCGCCACGGATGCGCCGGCAAGACCGAGATGTGGTACTCGCTCGACCCTGCACCAGGCGCCTATCTCTACGCCGGATTCAAGGGGTATGAGGATGTGCAGAGCTTCCGCCGTGAGGTGGCCGACGGCACCATTATCGACCATCTCCGCAAGTTCCACACTCGCCCCGGCGACGTGTTCTTCCTGCCCGCGGGACGTGTCCACAGCATAGGCCGCGGCAACTTCGTGCTCGAAATCCCGCAGGCATCCGACGGCACATACCGCATCTACGACTACGCCCGCCGCGATGCCGACGGCAATCCCCGCCAGCTGCACATCGAGGAATCGGCCGAAGCCATACACTTCGACGACAAG
>JAIDUY010000021.1 GCA_029059965.1 Muribaculaceae bacterium | reverse complement strand
ATTGGGCGGGGAGGGTAATTGAAAATTAAATTATCCTCATATGTTGCTGCACACATCCCGCACAACATCGCCTCTGCGAGGCTCCGCTGGTGATGGATGACGCCACCCCATGCTCCGCTGCGCTGCGCATGGGGTTAAACACAACATCGCGGCTCCGCCGCTCCCTTTGCGTAACGCCAGCACGCCCCTCCTCAATGTCACCGCCACGCCGCCGACCACGCCCGCCAACGGGGCGTCCGGCAGGACGCCGACAACGTCCGCCAACGGGGCGTCCGGCAGGACGCCGACTTACTCGTAGCCCGGCACACCATAGCGCAGCGGAGGTGTGCCGGGACTATGCGCCGCCCTCAACAGGGCGTCCGGAAAGGACGCCGACTTACTCATAGCCCGGTACACCGTAGCGAAGCGGAGGTGTGCCGGGACTATGCGCCGCCCTCAACAGGGCGTCCGGCAAGGACGCCGACTTACTCGTAGCCCGGCACACCATAGCGAAGCGGAGGTGTGCCGGGACAACAAGCACCAATGACAAGGGCGTCCGGCAGGACGCCGACTTACTCGTAGCCCGGCACACCGTAGCGCAGCGGAGGTGTGCCGGGAAAGCCGATTTACAGGGCAGGCGATAGTAATTTGATTCAGCGGCAACGTAAGTCGGCGTCCTGCCGGACGCCACGCCGCGAGAGAGGACGTAGTCACGGCACACCTCCGCCTTTGGCTGCGGTGTACCGTGTTACGAGTAAGTCGGCCTCCTTGCCGGAGGCCACATTGAGGCGAGCTTCACCACATCGCCCCCCGCTAGGCTCTGACATCGACAGATGACACCCCCTCGCGCCATAATCGCAAACCACCTCTGCCAACGGGGCGTCCGGCAGGACGCCGACAACGTCCGCCAACAAGGCCTCCGGCAGGATGCCGACAACGTCCGCCAACGGGGCGTCCGGCAAGGACGCCGACCAACGCCACGCCAACGGGGCGTCCGGCAGGACGCCGACTTACTCGTAGCCCGGTACACCGCAGCGCAGCGGAGGTGTGCCGGGACAACAAGCACCAATGACAAGGGCGTCCGGAAAGGACGCCGACTTACTCGTAGCCCGGCACACCATAGCGAAGCGGAGGTGTGCCGGGAAAGCCGATTTACCTCCGAGGCGAATCATTCAATTATGCATTATGCATTCTTAATTCTAAATTCTAAATTCAACCTCCATTCCGAATTCTAAATAAATTTCCCTATCTTTGTGCCCGATTTTCAAACGATTTTTCACTGACGCCTATGCTATCTGTTGACGGCCTGACTGTCGAGTTCGGGGGCACGACCCTCTTCAAGGACGTTTCTTTCGTTATCAATCCCAAGGACCGCATTGCCCTGATGGGCAAGAACGGAGCCGGAAAAAGCACACTGCTCAAAATCCTCGCCGGCATCCGCCAGCCCACCCGCGGCTCCGTATCGGCGCCCAAGGACTGCACCGTGTGCTACCTGCCCCAGCACATGATGACCGACGACACCCGCACCGTGTTCGAGGAAGCCTCGCAGGCCTTCGAGCACCTCCACCGCATGGAGGCCGAAATCGAGGCGCTCAACAACGAGCTGGCCACGCGCACCGACTACGAGTCCGACTCCTACATGGCTCTCATCGAGAAGGTTGCCACAATGAGCGAAAAGTTCTACGCCATCGACATGACCCACTTCGAGGAGCACGTCGAGAAGGCTCTGCTCGGCCTCGGCTTCGAGCGCTCCGACTTCGACAGGCCGACTTCGGAATTTTCCGGCGGATGGCGCATGCGCATCGAGCTGGCCAAGCTGCTGCTGCGCGACCCCGACGTCCTCCTGCTCGACGAACCCACCAACCATCTCGACATCGAGTCCATCGGATGGCTCGAGGACTTCATAATACAGAGCGACATGGCCGTGGTGGTCATCAGCCACGACCGCCGCTTCGTCGACAACATCACCACCCGCACCATCGAGGTGACACTCGGCCGCATCTACGACTACAAGGCGCGCTACAGCCACTACCTCGAGCTGCGCAAGGAACGCCGCCAGCAACAGCAGAAGCAGTTCGACGACCAGCAGAAGCAGATCGCCGAGGCCCGCGAGTTCATCGAGCGCTTCAAGGGCACATACTCCAAGACCTATCAGG
>JAIDUY010000209.1 GCA_029059965.1 Muribaculaceae bacterium | reverse complement strand
ATCACCTCCCCAAAGATCGGCTCGATCACATCGGTACAGGCCATCTACGTGCCTGCCGACTACCTTACCGACCCCGCTCCGGCAACAACCTTCAGCTTCCTCGACGCAACCACCGTGCTCAGCCGTAAGATTACCGAGCTCGGTATCTATCCCGCCGTCGACCCCCTCGAATCCACATCGCGTATCCTCGACCCCAATATCATCGGCGAAGAGCACTACAACACCGCACAGGCCGTCAAGCAGCTCCTGCAGAAGTACAACGAGCTTCAGGACATCATCGCCATCCTCGGTGTCGACGAGCTCAGCGACGAGGACAAGCTCGTCGTGGCACGCGCACGTCGCGCCCAGCGCTTCTTCTCGCAGCCCTTCCACGTGGCAGAGCAGTTCACCGGTCTTCCCGGCGTGATGGTACCTCTGAGCGAGACAATCCGCGGCTTCAAGATGATTCTCTCCGGCGAAATGGACCAGTATCCCGAACAGGCCTTCATGAACGTAGGTACCATCGACGATGCCATCGCCAAAGGCAAGAAGCTGCTCGCCGAGGCCGGCGCCTGATTCAAAATCACTGTTAACAATCACAACACGCAATAATGACGCTCAAGATTATTTCGGCCCGGGAGATTCTCTACACCGGCGAGGTCAGCACCGTGACTCTACCCGGAACCATGGGCGAGTTCACCGTGCTGAACAATCACGCCTCGCTGCTCGCCACCCTGGCCGCCGGCACCATCAGATATACTGACGCAGCCGGAACAGGACTCTCCACCGAAATCGGTGCCGGCATAGCCGACATTGACAGCAACGTCATCACAGTCTGTGTCTATTAACGCCCGATAATGAAACGATTCCTGACATACCTTATCCTTGCAGTCTTTGCCGTCTGCGCAGGTGCCACAGAGGCTCCCGCCACTGTCGCCGAAGGCAACGCCGAGGAGCAGGCCGCCGACGAGGCAACGGCCAAAATAAACCCCAAGGAAATCATTTTCGAGCATCTTCTCGACGGTTACGGCTGGGAGGTCCCCTTCGACCACCATCACCGTATTCCACTTCCGATTATCGTATATGCACACGACGGACTCCACTGCTTCAGCTCCGCGCGTATCGAACACGGCCATTCCTATGTGGACAAAGGCGTCGAATTCCGAATCGCCGGCGCTGACAGCCCCTACAGAGGCAAGGTTGTGGAGGTCGTCGACGGAGTAGAGCACCGTCCCTGGGATTTTTCCATCACCAAGAACGTCTGCGCCCTGTTCATAACCGTCGTGCTCCTGTGCGGCATCATGCTGTGGCTGGCCGCATTCCACCGCAAGAATCCCTACCGCGCACCCCGTAAGGGTCTGGGCGGCGTCGAAGGCCTTGTGACATTCGTCTACGACGGCGTGGTGAAGCCCATCCTCGGCCCCGAGGCAAAGCGCTTCGCACCCTATCTGATGACAGTGTTCTTTTTCATCCTGCTGATGAACCTTCTCGGTCTTGTGGTCATCTTCCCCGGCGGCGCAAACCTCACCGGCAACATCGCCATCACCCTTGTCCTGTCCATAATGACCTTCCTTGTTACGAACCTCTTCGCCAACAAGCATTACTGGAAGGAAATCTTCTGGCCCGATGTTCCCCTCGGGCTCAAGTTTCCCATCCCCATCATGCAGGTCATCGAGCTCTTCGGCATCTTCACCAAGCCGGCGGCCCTGACCATCCGTCTGTTCGCCAACATGATGGGCGGCCATATGATTGTCATCACCCTCACCCTGCTCATCTTCATCTTCTCGGCCATCAGCCCCGCAGCCGGAGGTGCAAGCACGGTAGTATCGCTGATATTCTCCATCTTCATGCTTCTGATTGACGTTCTTGTGAGCTTCATCCAGGCATATGTGTTCACCATGCTCTCCACCATCTTCATCAGCTTGGCCCAGGAGAAAGAGCATGACCACGAAGCCGAGGAAGTGCAGCAGGACATCCGCAAGGAAGTAGCAGGAGGCGCAGTGCCCGAGGCAACCGAATTAAGCAAATAATCAAAACAACAATAACCCACAACTAAAAACTTACAACCATGTTTGGACTCTTAGCAGAAATCGCTCCCGTTCTGGGACTCGGCGCAAGCGTAGGCGCCGCCATCGCAGCAATCGGTGCCGGTATCGGTATCGGTAAAATCGGTAACGCGGCTATGGAAGCTATCGCCCGTCAGCCCGAAGCAGCAGGCAACCTCCGAAGCAACATGATCGTTGTCGCAGCCCTCGTCGAAGGTGTGGCACTTTTCGCTGTCATCGTCTGCGCCCTCACCCTGTTCCTCTAATATCTCTTAAAGCAACTGATGGAACTCTTCACACCCGACTTCGGCCTTGTCTTCTGGATGTTCGTGGCATTCGGAATCCTATTCCTTGTGCTGTGGAAATTCGCATGGCCCGTCATTCTTAAAACCGTCGACGACCGCGCCGACCTTATCGACAAGGGTGTGGAATATGCTCAGAACGCAAAGGAACAGCTCGACAACGCACGCCAGCAGGCCGAGGATTACCTCAACGACGCTCGCCGTCAGCAGGCCGACATGCTCCGTGACGCCGACCGCATGAAGGCGCAGATTATCGAGCAGGCCCGCCAGCAGGCTCAGCAGGCCGCTGCCAAGGAAATGGAGAACGCAAAGCTCCAGATTCAGCAGCAGCAGAAAGAAGCCCAGCAGCAATTCCGCAACCAGGTCAGCGAGTTCGCTATTCAGATTGCCGGTAAAATCGTCCAGAACCAGATCAAGGAGGACAGCGCACAGAACAAGCTCGTCAACACACTCCTCGACCAGATAGAAGACAAAAAGTAAAATGGATCAAGGACTTATCCCGAGGCGTTACGCCAAAGCACTTTTCGAGGTCGCAAAGGAACGAGGCTGCGACAGCCGTATCTACGGCCTGATGCAGACCCTCGCGGAATCTTTCGCGGCCGAACCCGCCCTGCAGCAGACTATGGCCAACCCCTTCGTGAAGGATGCCCACAAGACCGCTCTCGTGCAGACTGCTTCAGGCGTTTCCGGCGATAAGGCCGACGAGACTTTCAAGGACTTCATCGCCCTTCTGGAACGGAACCGACGCATCGACCTGATCAGGGACATCGCCATCGCTTTCATCGACCTCTACCGACGCGAGAACCGAATCTTCAAGGTAGCCATCGCAAGCGCGGCACCCCTGGACGAAACCGTTCGTCAGCGCATGACGGAGCTCATCCGCAAGCAGCTCGGCGACGGTACTCTCGAATGCTCTTTCTCTGTCGACCCGGATCTTATAGGCGGATTCACCGTCCGGGCAGGAAACGAACTCCTGGATGCGAGTGTAGCAACTCAACTCAACAAAATCCGCTTAGGCCTGGTAAAATAGGATCTTTCTCCATTCCAATTTAACACAATCAAGCCAATCGCAAGCTATGATAAACCCCAGCGAGATTTCACAGATTCTTAAACAAGAACTCGAAAACGTTAACGC
>JAIDUY010000208.1 GCA_029059965.1 Muribaculaceae bacterium | reverse complement strand
TAACTTTGCATCGTGTTTTTCATGGTATAGATTTAAGGTTAACTGGATTGGTTGTCGGGAGACAATCAATTTTTTTTGTGCCTATGTGGGCGCTTGTCAGTAAGTTACTGCGTTATTAGCTACTGCGGAGGCTTGTAGGTTGGCTGGAATGAGTGCATTCTCTATACATTGAACTTTCTGCCGGTGAGGAATATTGGACTGTCAACAGTGGCGGAGTGTTTCGCGCAAGTTACACCAAGAACAAGGAGCTTGTGGAAAGAGCAGAAGATTCCGATAACTCTCTACCCGCAATTGAGACATCTCCTGCCACGGTTGATGGAAAAGTTCAAGACGCTGCTGAGGGTGGCAATCTTTTGAGCGGGAATTCTTCGTTATCGGAATCTTCCGAGCGCAAAGATAACGACTCTTTGGCGGATAAACAAGCGTCCGGCGATGAAAGTTCGGACGCGTCGGGAGGGTCGGCGCTCTCGCGCATTCCCGTTGATGAGGCGACGCAGCGGCGGCAGTGGACTGCTGTCGAGCCTGAGACTGCATGGGATGGTCTTGTCGAGGCTATGGGCGGCGTAGACGGTGCGTTGCCTATCGTGCAGCAGATGATTGACGATGCTGCAAATGAGCTGGAGAAGCTTCGGAAGAAGCCGCCGACACCTGCCAAGCCGAGGCTTGCGGGCAAGGGAAGTCCCGAGGCTATGCTGGAGGAGCGGCGCCGCAGTGGAGCGTGGAGACGGAGCTGCGGAGGGGCGGGAGGATGTGCGGACGACGACAGAAGTTGCGGAGCAGGGAGAACGCGGTTATGTGCTAAGTTCTGATGGCTCTGAAGAATTTGGCTATATAGATGCAGTCAAAGCAGATGCCATCGGAATAGGCAGGGAAGCTCCGATTAAGCTCCAGTTCGGCACGGATGGCTTTGGGCGCAAACACATGGAGAAGCGACTGTCCGAACTCCAGGCTAACGGCTACAATAGCGTAGAGGAGTTCGCGGAAGATGTTTGCCGTAATTATATAGAAATCCGACAGGGCAACCTTTATACTGACCCTGAGACCGGAGAGACAAAGGAAACCTATCTTTTGGTGAAACCTCTTACAACGGAGCAAAACAAGAAAGGTGGGGTTCTGTATATCGAATTCGTCCCCGAAGGCGATGTCTATGTCATCAACTCCGGGGGCGTATTCAAAAACTCTTACATCAGTAAGAGAAAAGAACTCTGGAATGCCGGCACCGAACATTCTACGACTTCGGGTGAATCGCAAGACTTTCCGCCGGCACAAGATATGCCCGAAAGTGACGGCGTGAGCGCCTTGTCTCGAAGTTCTTCCGTTGGCAAAGTTACTAACTCCACATCAGATAAACAAGCGTCCGGCGAAGAAAGTTCTGACGCGTCGGGAGGGTCGGCGCTGTCGCTCATTCCCGTTGATGAGGCGACGCAGCGGCGGCAGTGGACTGCTGTCGAGCCTGAGACTGCGTGGGATGGTCTTGTCGAGGCTATGGGCGGCGTAGACGGTGCGCTGCCTATCGTGCAGCAGATGATTGACGATGCTGCAAATGAGCTGGAGAAGCTTCGGAAGAAGCCGCCGACACCTGCCAAGCCGAGGCTTGCGGGCAAGGGAAGTCCCGAGGCTATGCTGGAGGAGCGGCGCCGCGCGGAGCAGGCTAACAAGCAGGCTATGGTCGAGTATCAGCGCAAGCTGGCCGAGGCGGAGGCCAAGGTTCAGGCGTGGCGCAGGATTAAGGCTGTGCATAATCTGCGCAAGGCTGTGGAGCGCGAGCGTATCGAAGAGGAACGCAGGCGTCAGAATGAGCGCGGGGAGGCTGCGATGGCGGCCGCCCTTGAGGCGGCACGCCTTGAGGCGCAGGAGCGCGAGCGCCGACGCATCGAGGAGCGCGAGGCTGCCCTACGCGAGGCCACCCTACGCGAGGCTGAGGAGGCAAGGCCGGAGCGAGTTGCGGTGCGCGCGGCCGATGCTGCGTTCGAGGCGTGGTTTGGCGACGGGCAGGACGGCGAAGTCGACGAGGCTACGCGCCTCCGCCATGAGCGTGAGGATAGGGCGCAAGGCGCTAAGCAGTACGCCGAGATGTATTCCCGCTGGGGACAGGCCGACAGCCTCGAAGAGTGGCTTGCCCGCGAGATGTCGACAACGAAGGAGCGCATCAAGTGGGGCGGTCCCAAGGGACTGGGCAGACAGTTGTATGGCCGCGAGGATATGTCGGAGCGCAAGGATTTGCGCTGGACGACTTCGGAGGCCAACGGCTTGAGTTTCGATGAGTTCGTTCATCTTCTATGGGAACGTCTCATGGAGGCGCCCGACGTCAGCTTCAACAATTCGGAGACTACCGACGCCGATGTACGCGACGCGGTGCTGGAGATGTTCCGCACCGCTCCGACTTCGCGTCAGATGTACGAGGTGGCCCTCGAAGCTCAGCGCCGCCGCGAAAGGATGGAGCGTGAGGCTGAGGAGGGCGTCTATAACTCCGCCGAGGCGCGCGAGTATTGGTACCTCGAGGAGTTCAACATGACGCCTGCGGAGTTCGAGGCTTACGAAGAGCAGCTGTATGCGGAGTTAAGCGAGCGCGCCGCGGGGTCGGAAGATTATGAGGCGTATGTCAGCTCGGAGCTCGGCAGGGCAATCGATGAGCGCGAGGCGTACTTGGAGCACGTCGATTCGGAAATTGGCAGGATTATTGCTGAGGAAGAAGAGGCGTACGAAGAGCAGCTGCGCGCACAGCTCGGCGACCTCACCGAGGGAGATGTCGCCGCCTTGGAAGCCGCCTTTGCCGAGACGGAGCAGGATGCGGACGGGCAGTTCGACATGTTGCCGGAGGAATACCGCGACGTCGTCGAGCAGTTCGGCGTAGCGTCATATGGAGACCAAAACACTATCAACGAAAATCATAGACAAGATGGAACAGAACAACGCGAGAGCCGCCGAACTGAAAGAGGCTCTGAAATACTGCCTGGAGAAGAAGCTGATGACGCTGCAGGAGGCGAAGGCGCTGAGGGCGCAGGACCCGCTTCGACTGGCCGCACGGGCACTGGCCATGTGCAGACTGCACAAGCGGAAGCCGGCGGAACGGAAGCTGTAAGGGACGCGCAGTCTGAGCCGACCGCGGCGCAGCAAGCCGACCGACCTCGTCCAATAGGCCGAGGTAAATTCGGCGAGATATACGATGCTTTCAAAGGGAAGGCACGCGCGGCACTCGATTTTCTATCGGCATTGAAATCCGGCCAAGCCAAAGGTGTGTTCCATCGAGATGAGATAGGTGACATTGACCTTGTGTGGGGCGATGCGCCTACACCATACTCCGGCAAAGGCCTTGCCCATATTGACCGCAAGCACGTCCGGACACTCGGTGACTTCAGGAGCATTGAAGAAGCCGTTGATGTCATTGGCGATGTAATCAAGAATGGTGAAATCGTTGAGGAAGAAAAAGGGAATACTGTTGCCGTTGAGAAAGGCGACTATCGAGTAGTCATTGCAAAAGATGATGCAGGCAACTGGGTTCTTACTGCATTTGACAAGAGTAAATCCGCAAAGGAGAAGAAACAAAAAAAGGAAGAGAAGGACGCTGCCACCACAGGCACCGCTGGTCAGCCTGACGAAGGTTCACGAGCTGTCGAACCAAATCCTTCTTCTTCCGAGCGCAAAGATAGCGACTCTTTGGCGGATAGACAAGAGGCGGGGGCGGAAAGTTCTGCAGGCGGGTTTGCCGGCTGGGGTAAATCGGCAGACGAGGAATTATTGAAACTGCGTGAGAAGACCCTCGCCAAGAGAGGCAATGGCGTTACTGTATTCGAGGAGGTCGAGAGCAGCGACGGCAAGCTCAAAGGGCTTCGCATAGGGAACAGGACGGAAACGACAATATATTGGGAGGACCAGCTTACGGGTGAATTGGGCAGGCAGGACCTTGCATTTTGTCGTAAGCAGCTTGTCGAATACGAAAAAAATCACGAGCGAAACGTGAGGTTGTCGAAAGTGACGAGTGCGTCAGACTTCTGGGAATACCTCAAGAGCATCGGAGAGGCAAATCCCGAGCGCGGCGTGGCCGGCTACGACATCGAAGGGTGGGTTCGCCAAGCCAAAGACGCCTTAAAGGCGGAGGCCTACTACCGCGACGTATATATTCCACTACTGGAAATGCTGAATGGCGGAAACTTCGAGAGTGCGCAAGGGCGTCAGGATATGACCGCGGGTGGTACGAGGCTTCATGCGGGAGTGAAGCGCAGGACAAAAAGTTTATATGAGCGCATGTCGGGCTATGACGATGATGAACTTGTCTACCTGCTCTACTATAACGAATATCCCGGCTCGCCGATGCAGAAAGATGCACGACGTATTCTTGAAGAGAGGGGTGTTGATGTTGAGTCTGCCATTGCAGACATGGGCAAGGAACTTGGCCGCCATACCGCGCCAATAGATATTCCCGGCGACATCGAGGGGCTGCTTAAAATGACGGGCAGCAAGGAGGCCGGAGCGGCGGGTGCTGCGCTTTCTGACGGCAAGGGTAGTGAATCTTCTTCGGATGCGCAAGGGCGTGGCGCGGCTAAAGCTGCGCGGCAGGGACAAAAATCCAAGACGCCCGGCGGGCAAAACGGGCGCGTCGAGGACTTCGGCGAGAAGATTGAGGGTGCGCGCAAGGATATGCTCAATACGCTGGCGAAGTCGGTGGAAAACGCAACGGAGCAGTCGCTTATCGAATTGCCGTTGTCAAAGTCGTTCACGCGGCCAAATCTCAAAAAGATGGTTGAGAGCGGCGCGATAACGGACAGTGACGCTCTTTGGGGTGAGGCCATCCTGCAGAGCATGGTCTATGCACACAGGAAGCCGGTGGTAACGAGACGCGCCAGCAGCAAGCGCGCAGTGGCCGAATGGGCTAAGAATGTGCGCAGAGGTATCGTGCTGCTTGGAGAGGTGCTGAGCGGAGACCCCACGCGACGCGATGCGGCTTTAGCGGAGCACCGAAGACGCCTCGATGCCGAGCGTGAAGCCATCAATACTCATATCATAAATCTGCGCGAGTGGAATCCCGGTAAAGAGTTCAAAGACGTGAGCGAGATGCCGGATCCGCTGGAGGTTACCCGTCGAGTACTTGAAGGCATCGGTTATCGTACCGGCGAGTCTGTCAAGTTGCCCCTGACTAATGTGGAGTTAAACACTACAGGGCAATCGTATGTCGTCGGGAGCGCCGGCAAGCAGGGAGCTTTGTGGTTCCGGAGAAGCCATAACACTCTCAATGAAGCCATAGATACAATGGTGCTTGCCGCCAAGCTGGCGCGCGGCGACCGCGATGTCGAGCTGCCGGTCCGTCAATTTGTTGTTGCCGGCATGGGTGCGCGACACTGTAGGCCGACCGGCAAATACGAGGTGATGTATTTCGGCACCAATGTCTGGGATGTAAAGACCCGAGTATTCAACACGAAGGAAGAGGCCGACGCCTTTGCGGAGAAGCGCAGCGGACATGCGCGCGTATTCGAGCAGACCAGGAGCACCGACGAGTACGACTCGTATGGAATCAAGGTTGTCAACCCGCTGACCGGTGAGAGCTATACAATCAGGGCGGACTTCGGGAGTCGTGATGAAGCTGCGGCGTGGCTTGACGAATCGCACGACGAAGCCAACAACCTTGCCCTCGATGCGCTCTATCGGGAAATGAAAGTAGACGGCCCGTCCCGTAGTCATTTCCGCGTCGAGACCGCTTATCGGCACGGCAAGCGAGCATATCGCGTAGTAGAGGACTCGAAGAATAATCCGTGGGCATTCGTGAAATACTTCAACACCCGCGAAGAGGCAGACACGTGGTACGCGGCCAACGTCAACCGCCTCGAGGCAGAGCGCAAGGCACGCCGCGAGAAGGAGAACAAGGTCGTATACTTCAACACAGATGAAGAGCGACATGGCATCGACCGCCGAGGCGGCAAGGATGCCACGCCACAGATGTTCGACGAGGCGTTCGGGTTCAGAGGTGTGCAGTTCGGCAACTGGACTAACAGCGCCGACCGCCATGCAGCACTGAATCAGGCTTATGACGCCTTGATGGACTTGGCGGATTTCCTGGGCGTCAGCTCGAGAGCCTTATCCCTTGACGGGCAGCTCGGCCTTGCTTTTGGAGCGCGAGGCTCGGGTCGGTTCGCAGCGCACTACGAACCCATGCAGGTTGTGATAAACCTCACCAAAACCAATGGTGCCGGCGCGCTGGCGCATGAGTGGTGGCACGCGGTGGATAATTTCATGTCGCGCAATGCCGGCGTCCCGTTGGGCCATGCCTCCGAGTTTAACGGAATTGACAACATGCACCCCGAAATCAGAAGGGCAATGGCAGGCCTGATGGACGCTGTCGGCAACTCGGCATATGCCAAGCGCAGCAGGGACAAAGGGGAGTACTGGGGTCGACCGACGGAGTTTTGCGCCCGACTGTTCGAGTCGTGGGTTTCGACCGGGCTGAAAGAGCGCGGCGAGGCTAATCCATTCCTGTCGTCCTTACTTGACAGATGGGCAATGGAGATGTACCAAAACGGCAATTATTCTGCCTACGTCGATAAGCAGCGTGCGCTTGCCGAGCATGAAAAGCGCGTTCCGGAAATCATGTCGAAAGAAGAATTTTTCAAGTTGCCCGAATCGCTGCGGGGCTACCCCTACCCTACGCCTGAGGAAATCAAGGCGTTCGGCACTCATATGCAAACGCTTTTCGACGCTATGGCATCGCGCGAAAGTGAGAGCGGGAGCATGGTTAACGAACGTGGCGGCCGATACAGGCGCCGCGGGTCGACCGTAGTTGGCAAGAGTCTGTTCGATTGGGCTGACGAGGAAGAGCAGCGTCAGCGTCAGAGCGAGGCGGCCGACGAGAAAGCGCTGGCCGCGCAAGGTGCCAATACGGCCTGTGACGAGTACTCCGAGGCTTATGCCGGCTATCTCGACCGCGTGGCCGAACTGGAAAGGCAGCTTGCCGAAGCCGACGAAAACAGCGCCGAGACGCTTGCGCTGCGTGATGTAATCGAGCTTGAGGAGAATGCTGCCGTCGAAGCCCGAGAGCGCCTCGTCGAATCGCTGCGCGACTACTACGGAGCCGACACCACTCCTGCGGATGCGTCGCGCATTGCAAGGGATATGGCCGCCCGCATACAGGCCGAGGTCGACATACGCCGCAACAGAGAGCGCCTGCTTACTGACATCCTGCCTGACAACAGAGCAAGCAGGGAGGCAGACGGCGCACCGACCGCATCGGAGGACGTAAGCGTCAGAACTGCGGGCGGCTACATAAGCTATGATGCTCAAGGCCATCTGCCCGACGCCGAGGCCGGTGAGTTCGCCTACGTCGAACGTCAGTTCAGCCGCACGGGCGAGTTCGGATTCACGGGCAACGAAGTCATCAGAGACCGCGGCGATGTCGCATACCTGTTCCGAGCCTTGGAGGACTATTCGATAGAGAATGTTTTCGCCGTGTTCGTCAAAGACGGGCGCGCCAAGGTGCAGCATATAGGTATGGGTGGCCCCGCGGCAAGCTTCGCCGACCTCGGAGCTGTCCGCGCCGGTATGGATGCGTTCGGCGCCGACAAAATCTACCTTGTACACAATCATCCGTCGGGTTCGCTTACCGCGAGCGTCCAAGACCAGAAGCTCGTCCGTGCGCTAGAGGCAGCTTTCGAGGGCGAGGCCGAAGTCGAAGGCATCATCATCGACACCACTTCGGGACGCTATGCCGTATTCACGGGTCGTGGCGAAACAGAACAATACGACCGCGGACAGAATGGCGGCGAAACGCAAGCCGACGTACTGCGCCTGCAGCATGCCGAGCGACTGGGCGAAAATAAGGAGCCCGTGGTTATCAGGATGTCGCAGGATGCAGCCGATTTTGTGACTCATCGGCGCTTGGGCGGCGGCAAGAAGGTGAGCTACCTTGTGCTGTCGACCAACAACACTGTGGTTGGCAACTTCCATACGGAATACGCTGCGCTCGATGCTCCCGGACTTGCCGAGGAGATGGTGAGCGTGGCCATCAAGTATGGCGGCACGCGAGTAGTTGTGTATGGCAACGTGTCTATCCAAGGCGCGTCGTCGCTGGGTCGCGATGTGACACGACTCAGTGCGTCCGGCGTAACGATGCTCGACGCTATGACAGTAGACTGCGCGCTTGTCGCGAGCGCTGTGGACACGGGGCTGATGCGCGAGAGCGGCGAGGACTATGTGCCTCGCGTCGAGGACAGCGGCGCTGAAGCTCCGACAAGCGGCGAGGAAGCATTCGGCAAAGGCGAAAGTATGACGGACGGAGAGAGGCTGCTTGCGATACGCGCGCTCGAACCGGTTGAGGTAGAAAAAAATAACCTGAGCCGGGCAGAACTGCGCGAGATTTACAATAATCTGCCCTCGGTTAAGAAAGACGGCGCAGAGATAGCGTTCTACCGCAGTGCGTTCAAGAAGATACACAAGGAAGGCGGCCTGTTCGAGCAGGTGGTACCTGTATTAAGCAAAGTGCTTGACAAATCCATACTTGCGTATACAGAAGCAGACAATCTCGGAGGAACAGTCAGACCCGATGGCACTGAGCACAAAGAGCACAAAAATGTACTACGTTTTGAGAACTATGTAGGGAAAGTAACGATTGACGGCAGGCTCTACTTTGTGCGGACAACTGTTCAGCATGAAATCGGGCGGGCAGGGACACACTCGTTCTTTGTCAGCAATGTGGATGTATACGAAAATCCCACCGAAAGCCGAACCATTCCGATTACATCACGGGGGACTACCGACTACGATGGGATTGTTGACGCAAAGTTACAACAATTTTTTGAACGGGCAAGTTTGGAGTTGCGCGAAGACGAAGGCGCGGCGGACGGAGATGTTCGTTATCGCACTTCGGAGGAGACGGAGCGGCCCGTAAATGACCGCGCGAATACGGATGTGCGGGCGATGGCCGAGCGCGCATCGGAACTTGGCGCAAAGCTGGGCGTGCGTGTGCGCGTTGTCGAGAATGTCAACGACATCGTGGATGACAATGCGGATGATGCTGCGGACAAACGTGCGGCCAAGGGCTGGTACGACATCGCCACGGGCGAGGTTGTGGTGGTGGTTCCCAACAATGCCAACGTTGCCGACGTGGAGGCTACGGTGCTCCACGAGGTTGTCGGGCACAAGGGATTGCGCGAGCTTGTCGGGGAGGAGCGCTTTGATGCATTCCTCGACGAGGTGTACGAGCATGCCGATTCGGAGGTTCGCGCCGAGATTCACGCACTGATGGCGCGCAACGGCTGGGACGTGCGCCTGGCCACAGAGGAGTATATTGCTTCGCTCGCGGAGCGCGGCTTCGAGGATATGAACGAGGTTGAGCGCGGCTTTTGGCAGCGCGTGTGCGACGCTGTGCGGCGCGTGCTGGATGCCGTCATCGGCGGCGCCGGTGTGCCGTCGGGGGTGAATATCGGTCAGAATGAGATTCGCTACATGCTGTGGCGCGCCTATCAGCAGCGGCAGAACCGCGGCATAGTAGGCGAGGCTGAAAACGTTGTGATGCAGGAGCGCCTCAGCGTTGGCCGTTACCGCGACGAGGAGCTCAGCGGCGAAAACTTCGGCGACGATGTCGAGGCTGTCAATGCGCGGTTCAACGAACAGCTACAACGACAGATTGACGGCACGCTTCCGGCCGGACATGTGTATGATATGGGCATGCCGGGAGACACGTTACTTGCGGCCGGCTTCCCTGATGCAGTCATTGAACTGTCGGCAAAACAGCTCGCCCTTAAAGCAGAGAAGCGCAATCACGAATTCGACATTTCAGATGTTCGTGATTTGCCGAGAGAAATACAGACTCCGATTGCTGTATTCAGGTACGGCGAACGGAGCAAGGCGGAAAACGTCATCGTAGGCTTGATGAAAGATGGCAAACAATTTGTCGTCGGTGTTCATTTCAACCAGTCGAGACGAGGAACTGTAGTATCGGACATTCGCGGTTTGTTCCCGAAAGACAATGCCGAGTGGCTGAACTGGATAATTCAGGGCAAGTCGGAGTGGCTGGATAAAGAAAAAATCCAAGCCTTGATAGACCAACAGCGAACGAATCTCGCTGAGGTGGAATATCTCGACTTGGAAGCTTTGGCA
Source organism: Muribaculaceae bacterium (assembly GCA_029059965.1). Taxonomy (GTDB): domain Bacteria; phylum Bacteroidota; class Bacteroidia; order Bacteroidales; family Muribaculaceae; genus CAG-873. The sequence goes on along the minus strand of JAIDUY010000208.1, from coordinate 85 downwards.
AAGGTAGTAAATTCGTTCGAGAATCCAAGTATAAAGCCGAAGAAAAGTTCGATACGTTACCGGAGCGCCCGCGAAGAGTACGACG
>JAIDUY010000207.1 GCA_029059965.1 Muribaculaceae bacterium | reverse complement strand
CCTCCTCCTCCACCCTACAACCCCACTCGCCCCGTAACCCCGGCCATGGCTCCCGGCACCGCCCCCGGAGCGGCTCCGCGTCCCCGTCCCGGACAGAACGGCAAGAGCGGCAGCAAAAAGACCCTCTTCACCATCCTCGGCATCGTGGGCGGCATCGCACTCCTCGGCGGCATAGGTGCGCTGCTCTACAACATCCTCGGCTCCGACAACGAAGACGAAGGCTTCATCGCCGACGAATATTCTGACGAATTCGTAATCGACGAAAACGGCGAACTCACCTCCTACGGTATCGGCAGTGTAGTCGACGAATACTACACACCCCGCGTTCAGCGCGGCACCGACCGCGGCGCCCAGCGCAAGCTCGCCGCCGAAGTCGGCAACGCTCCCCTCGCCATAGGCCTCCTCTGGAACACCGAGGACGACCTCGACCTCATCATCAACCAGCCCAACGCTTCCTACATCTACTTCGCCGAGACATCCGACAGCTCCACCGGCGGCAGCTTCGGCGGCGACAGCCGCGGCGGCGAGAACTCGATGGAGTACGTCAAGTGGACCCGTCCCTCCGACGGTCGCTACGACATCTTCGTGCGCGGCCGCAACCTGCCTGCCAGCGGCGTGCCCGTCAAAGTCGTTGTCAAGGACGGCTCGGACTTCCACACCTACAGCGCACGCCTCGAAGGCCACGGCGAACAGGACGACTACAAGATTGACTTCTACTTCTACGAAGGTCAGGAAACGCCCGCGCCTGCTCCCACGCCCGCGCCTGCTCCCGCGCCCGTACGCCCCGACAACTCCGGCAGCTCGAACAGCTCCGACGGCATACCCGTCACCAACGCCAACGGCAGCGGCAGCTCCTACAGCAGCGGCAACGCCGTCAGCTCCTACATCGAGGCCAACACCACCACCGCCTACGACAGCCAGGCCGTCAGCCGCGCCAACAGCGTAGGCCGCAGCGGCCCCCTCAAGGTCACCCTCATGTGGGACTTCAGCGGCGACTGCGACCTCATCGTCAACCAGGCCGACATGACCGACATCTACTACGGCAACACCTCCGACAGCGGCTACGGCGCCGTCTTCAGCGGCGACCAGACCGGCGGCAACCGCAGTTACGAAAGCATCAGCTGGAGCGAGCCCGGCAACGGCATCTACGACGTATTCGTGCGCACACGCAGCGTACCGAGCAGCGGCGGCATAGTCAAGGTCGTGGTCAAGGACGGCTCCAACACCACAACCTACACCACACGCATACGCAAGAGCAGCTCCGACATGAAGGACATCCGCATCTGCCAGTTCACATACTCCGGCAGCTCGTCGCGTAATTCCGGCAGCTCGTCGTCGTCATCGTCCGCTCCCGTCACCAATGCCAGCGGCAGCTCCAACAGCTACAGCCACGGCGACATGGTGTCCAGCTACGTATCGGCCAACACCTCCACCGCCTACGACAGCCAGGCCGTAAGCCGCGCAAGCAGCATCAGCGGCAGCGGACCTCTCA
>JAIDUY010000206.1 GCA_029059965.1 Muribaculaceae bacterium | reverse complement strand
GCCATATGCTGTATGCCCTTGGGGCTGTTGGAGTTTACGTAATGTTGGATTGGGGCGCTGATTCTTTAGTCGTCGTCCTCTTCGTCCTCGCCGGTGTTGAAGAAGTTGGCGATGCCGTGCTTGAGGCGCTCGAGCAGGCCGTTGGCCTCCTTGATGGAGTCGCCGCCTTCGGCGGGGGCATCATCGTCGGCCTCATCCTCGTCGTCGATGTCGGGGATGAAGGGGCGGCGCTTGGGTTGCTCTTCGCGTCGCATCTGCTCGTTGCGGCGGCGACGGCGGCTGAATGCCTCATCGTCGTCATCGTCATCTATCATCAGGTCCTCGTCGTCTTCGTAGACGGTGCGGCGCTCGGGACGGCGTTCGGCGCGGCGGGGCTCATCGTCGGCAGTCGCGGCGATGCGGGCTGCTCTGTCGTCGGCCTCGTCATCGTCGATTTTGTCGGGAGTGGTGAAGATTGCTATTTCCTCCTCGGGCTCGGGCTCGATGGCCTGCGGCGCGGGGGTGAGGCCCTCGAAGTCGGCCTTGTTGCGAGCGGCGGCCAGCAGCGAGACGACGTCGATGTTGTCGGGCGTGGCCTGCGAGCTGTCGGCGAAGCGCACGAACAGGGGCAGCGCGCCGTGGCGCAGCGTCATGCGGCTCTGCTGCGAGAGCATGGTGCCGAAGCCGGGGAGCTTGGCGCCGCCGCCGGTCAGGATGATGCCTGCGCCGAGGTTTTCGGCGCTTATGCCGCTGGCCTCGATCTGGTTGACGATGTTGGCGGCAATCTCGCCGGCACGTGCGCGGACGTAGTTGTTGACCTCGGTGGCGTTGGCCGCGGTGTCGGGAATGTCGCCGAGATTGCCGAGGGTGAGCTTGAAGTCTTCGGCCTGGGCCTCGGTGAGTGTCAGGCCTGCCATGAGGTCCATGGTGATGAGACGCGAGCCCATGGGCAGGGTGGACATGAATGCCAGCGTGCCGCCCTTGTAGACCGACACCGTGGTGGTCTCGGCGCCGAAGTCGACCAGTGCGCAGCCGAGCTGGCGGTCGTCGTCGGTGAGGACGGCTTCGGCGATGGCTGTGGCGCGGAGCACCAGGTCAACTTCGCCGGCGCGTATGGAGTCGAACTTGAGGCGCATCAGGTTCTGGCGTGTCTCGCGAGAGCATGTCAGCATCAGGAAGTCGCCGCGCAGGCTCGTGCCGACGGTGCCGACCACGGGCTTGACCAGCACGTTGTTGACGTAGTAGTTGCGCGCCATGATGGCCTCGATGTTCTTGCTGCCGACGAAGTCCTTGGCTGCCTCGCTCATGAGGCGGTTGACGGTCTGGTCGGTGACCTCGATTTCGTGGGGGAACTGTAGGGTGGCCGATGCGGGTGTGCCTGCCAGGGAGCGTCCGCCCAGCGACAGAACCACCGACTGCACCTTGCGTGGCGCGACGGCGGGATTGTTCTCGAGCTTGCGGATGATTTCGTTGACGGCGGCGGAGACCTCGCGTATGTTCTGGACGCGGCCGTGGCGCACACTGTCGACGGTGTGCAGCTCTTCGACGGCGATGACGTTCATGCGTCCGTCGGCCGCGGTCTCGGCTACGGCTCCTTTTATTTTTGACGAGGCTATCTCGATGGCTACTAAAGTTCTGGCTTCCATATGGTGTTTTTCGGCTTGTAGGCTGTTAGAGTGGTGATGCGTGTTCAGGCTGCTTCGGGCGATGAGACGATGTCGAGGCTGTCGGGCACTTCCATGGTTCCGTTGTCGAGGTTGTCCAGAATGCCTGTCTGCTCCTCGATGGTGATGAGGGTGGGCGCCGAGGGCGCGCGTTCGCGGCGCGTGGCCACAATCTGGCCGCGCCATTTCACGGCGATGGTGTCGTAGTGGGTCCAGCCCACGGTGGGGAGCACCTTGCGGTAGAATGTCTTGAGGCGGCGGAACTTGTCGGTCACCATGGATGTGTCGCCGAAGTTGACGACGTGTCCCACGACTGTGGGCACGATGATGATGTTGCCGTCGGCTTCCTGGGTGACAGTGCCGACGAGGGCTCCGGCCTCGGGTGTGGCGGCGATGTAGTCGAGCAGGGGCAGCAGGCGCGCTGCGGGATGGACGCTGTCGAAGCGCCCGATGAGCACGGGCACGTCGAGGTGGTAGCGCAGCTCGGCCGATATGCGCTTGCCTGTGGCGTTGATGTAGTAGGATGGCTGTCCGGGCTCGAATACTCGCGCCACGGGCACCATGGGCGTCACTTCGAGGCGCAGACTGCCGTCGGTGAGGATATTGGCGTTGACGTGCTGAATCTTGTCCGAAGCCGCCAGGCGAGTCTCGAGGTCGTAGAGGTCGAAGCCGCGGCGCCGCACGCGCCCGATGGTGTCGGGGTCGATGCCGCACTCGCGGGCGATGTCGGCGGCTGTGATGAAGCGCGACGAGGGGTCGGACAGGCGTATGTCCATGCCTGTCATGGTGTCGGCCTCGGCCATGCGCCACGTGACGGGGATGGCGAAGGCCACATAGGCCACCGTCAGCAGTGTCAGCACGCACATCAGCACGGATTTCTTGTTCATTTTTCGTTGAGTGAGAGCTTGCGGTTGCAGTGACCCGCGGGTTCAGCTTGCCTTGAGCTCGCGCACCAGTGTCGGTACGCTGAGGCTGAGGTCGCCGGCGCCGAGAGTCAACAGGATTTCAAAGTTACGATTTTTCATCGTATCGACAAAATCTTCTTTGGAAATCATGACTTTGTCGGCTGTTTCGAGGCGGTCGAAGATTATGCGCGAGCTCACCCCTTCGATGGGTTCCTCGCGAGCGGGGTAGAGGTCGGTGAGGACAATGGAGTCGGCGCCGTCGAGGGCGGCGGCGAACTCGGCGGCGAAGTCGCGGGTGCGGCTGTAGAGGTGGGGCTGGAATGCCACGGTGAGTCTGCGGCCGGGGTAGAGGGCCCGCACCGAGGCTATCGAGCGGCTGATTTCGTCGGGATGGTGGGCGTAGTCGTCGATGACGACGCGGCCGTCGGGGCCGTCCTCGCGCAGATGGAACTCGAAGCGGCGCTCCACGCCGGGGTAGCTTGCCATGGCCACGCGCGCCAGTTCCGGGGTGAGGATTCCGGCGATGTCGACGGCTGCGAGGGCGGCGGTGGCGTTGTCGACATTGACGTCGACGGGCACGCTGAGCTCGATGTCGGTGATGGTGCCGCGCGGACCGGTGAAGTCGAAGAACATGCGGCCGTCGGCGGTGCGCACATTGTCGGCGCGGTAGTCGCCCTCGCCGCGTCCGAAGGTGAACACGCGCACGCCTTCGGCGGGTCGCGGCCTGAGCTTGAGGCCTGTGCGCATCAGCAGGGCGCCGTCGGGGCGTATGAGCTCGGTGAAGTGCGCGAAGCTTTCGAGGTAGGCCTCCTCGGTGCCGTAGATGTCGAGATGGTCGGGGTCGGTGGCGTTGACCACGGCCACGTAGGGGGTGAGCTGATGGAAGGAACGGTCGTACTCGTCGGCCTCGACCACGCTGTAGTCCGTGCCGGAATCGAGCACGAGGTTGCTGTTGTAGCTGCCGCGCATGATGCCGCCGAGGAAGGCGTTGCATCCGGCCTTGCTGAGGTGCATGATGTGTGCGGCCATCGACGAGGTCGTCGTCTTGCCGTGTGTGCCCGAAAAGCACAGCGAGCGGCTGCTGCGGGTAATCTGTCCGAGCACCCAGGCGCGTTTGCGCACGAAGAAGCCGCCCTGACGGAAGAAGCTCAGCGGCACGTTGGAGTCGGGCACGGCGGGCGTATAGACCACCAGAGTGCCCTCGGGATTGCGGAATGCCTCCGGGATGGCGTCCATGGAATCGGCATAGCTCACGGCTGCGCCTTCGGCGGCGAGTTCTTCGGTGAGGACCGACTCGGTGCGGTCGTATCCGGCCACGGGCAGGCCGAGCGAGAGGTAGTAGCGCGCAAGGGCGGCCATGCCTATGCCGCCTATGCCTGCGAAGTAGACGCGCTTGGTATCTTTGAGTTCCATTTAGCTTTTGCGTGATATGATTTCGTCGATATGGTCGGCGATGCGCTCGTCGCTGTCGGCGAGCGCCATTTTGAGTATGTTGTCCTCGAGCGACTTGCGCAGATGCGCGTCGGCTGCGAGTCTTTCTATTTCAGGCCAGAGTTTTTCGGCGGCCTCGGCGTCGGGAATCATCACGGCAGCGTCGCGGTCGGCGAGGGCTTCGGCATTGTGGCGCTGGTGGTCTTCGGCCACGTTGGGCGAGGGTACAAGGACGGAGGCCTTGCCGAGGAGCTCGAGCTCGCTGATGGTGCCTGCTCCGGCGCGTGCCACCAC
>JAIDUY010000205.1 GCA_029059965.1 Muribaculaceae bacterium | reverse complement strand
TCGAACGCCGTCAGACCGGCATGAGCATCGTCAACGCCGCCATCGCCGGTGCGGGCGCCCGTCTGCGACCCATCCTCATGACCTCGCTGGCCCTCGTCATCGGCCTTCTGCCCATGATGTTCGCCCACGGCGTCGGCGCCAACGGCAACCGCTCGCTCGGCGCAGGTTCGGTGGGCGGCATGCTCATCGGCATGATTTGCCAGATTTTCATCGTCCCCGCTCTCTTCGTGGTGTTCCAGAAGCTCCAGGAGAAAATCAAGCCTATCCGCTGGCAGGATGAGGAACGCGGCGGCAACATCGAAAACGAAATCGAGCAGTACGCACAGTAATCCGTCAATAATATGAAACTCAACACAATATCGAAGATGCTCGTAGCGCTCTGCGCCATCATGGTGCTCGGCAGCTGCAACATCTACAAAAAATATCAGACGCCGACGGACACTCCCCTGACGGCCGCCTATGCCGAGGCCCGCAGCCAGGCTCCCGACTCGGCCGCATTCGGCAATCTGCTGTGGGAGGACGTCTTCACCGACCCGCTGCTGGTCAACCTTATCGAGACGGCCCTGACCAACAACACCTCGCTGGCCAACGCCCGCATCAACGTCGAGGTGGCTCAGGCCAACCTCAAGGGCGCCCGCCTGGCCTATCTGCCTTCGGTGGTCCTGGCCCCCAACGGCAGCGGCTCGTCGATGGCCGGCAGCGACCTGTCGTGGTCATACACCATCCCCGCGCAGGCAAGCTGGGAAATCGACCTCTTCGGCAAGCTCCTCAACAGCAAGCGCGGCGCCAAGGCTTCGCTGCTCAAGAGCGAAGCCTATGCCCAGGCCGTGCGCAGTCAGATAATCTCCACCGTGGCCACGACCTACTACTCCATCGCCGCCGTGCGCGAGCAGCTGCAGCTGTCGCGCAACACCGCCGTGCTGTGGGAGCAGACCGTGCGCACCATGCGCGACCTCAAGGAGGGCGGACGCGGTGTCACCGAGGCTGCCGTGGTGCAGTCGGCAGCGAACTACTACTCCATCCTGTCCAGCATCGCCGACCTTGAGATTACCCTCGACCAGCTCAACAATACCATGTCGCTGCTGATGAATACTACTCCCCGCGAGTGGGAGGTGACCTCGACCGTCGAGCTCGACGCACCCGCAATCGTGCGCACAGGCGTGCCCATGTCCGAACTGGCATGGCGTCCCGACGTTGCCGCCGCCGAGCAGGACCTGGCCGTGGCATACTACGCCACCAACAGCGCCCGCGCCGCCTTCTATCCCGGCCTCAACATCACCGCCGGAGGCGGATTCACCAATCTGCTCGGTTCCGTTGTCAAGAATCCCGGCGAATGGTTCTACCAGCTCGCAGGCTCGCTGACGGCACCTCTGTTCTCGCGCGGACAGAATATCGCCCGTCTCGAGGCCACAAAGGCACAGCAGCGCCAGGCCCTGAACAACTTCGAGTACACCATCCTCTCGGCAGCCGCAGAAGTGAGCGACGCACTCACCGTCTACGAGAAGAGCCTCGAGAAGAGCAACTACCTCGAAGAGCAGGTGCGCAATCTGGAGAAATCCGTCGAGTACACTCAGGACCTGATGCTCTATTCCACCGGCAGCACCAGCTATCTGGAAGTGCTCACCGCACAGCAGGGACTCCTGAGTGCGCAGATAAACCAGATCAACACCAAGCTCTCGCGCGCCCGCTCCGTCATCAACCTCTATCAGGCACTCGGCGGAGGCCGCTGATACCGACCTTAAAAATACAATCATGATAAGCCCACTCGCCCACGTCGATCCCGCCGCTAAAATCGGCAGCGACGTAACCATCCATCCCTTCGCATTCGTCGACGCCGACACTGTCATCGGCGACGGCTGCGAAATCATGCCCTATGCCTCGGTAATCCACGGCACAACACTGGGCCGCAATGTGCGCGTCTACCAGGGCGCCATCGTCGGAGCCGATCCCCAGGACTTCCGCTGGAAAGGCGAACCGACATATTGCCGCATCGGCGACAATACCGTCATCCGCGAGCACGTCATCATCAACCGCGGCATCCACAGCGAAGGAGGCACCGCCATCGGCCCCGGCTGCTTCATCATGGCCAACAGCCGCATCGGTCACGACACCGAAATCGTCGGCCGCGCGGTCATCGGCAACAATGTGTCCATCGCAGGCCGCGTGCGCATCGGCGAGGGCACCATCCTGTCGTCGGCCGTGGTCGTGCACGAGAAGAGCCGCATCGGCAAGTTCGTGCTCGTCAAGGGCGGCAGCCGTCTGAGCGGCAACGTGCCCCCCTTTGTCATCATGGCGCACAATCCCGTGACCTACTACGGCGTCAATTCCATCGTGATGCAGAAGCACGCAGGCTTCAGCGCCGATGAAGTGGAGGACGCGGCCAAGGCATACCGCCACCTCTACCAGAGCACGACATCGGTCTTCAACGCCATGCAGCGCATCGAGGCCGACATCGAGCCCAGCCGCGTCCGCGACGAAATCATGAACTTCATCCGCCAGTGCGACATGCGCATTCTGGGCCATCAGATCGACCTCGACGACTGACGACTTCTGCGGAACACATACTCCGGCGCCCCGGGAGCCCCGAGCTTCCGGGGCGCTTTGTCTGAACCGATATCCGCTCTCCTTTGTTGCTATAATATAGGCGGATGGAGCGGCACGACACAGTGCCCCGCCGACTCTCCCGCTCTTCCACCCTTTAATTCACCCGGATTATGCAGCACAGAACAATCATCAGCGCGATAGCCCTCGGTATCGCCGGGACAATGGCCGCACAGTCTGTACGGCCGATAGCCTACGGCGATTTCGACCACTGGGTCACCCGCAACATAAAGGAAAGCCGTATCATAGGCGGCAACGAAAAGGTTTGCTATGCCGTCGGCCCCGACCGCACCATCGAAGGCGACAAGCCCTACGTGCCTCAGGGCAACACGCCCTGGGCCTCGTCGAACGTCATGGCCAAGGTGATGGGCATAACCAAAGTCAGCAACGCCGTCTTCCCCGACAGCCACGGAAACGGCCGATGCGCCAAGCTCACCACTATGGTGGAGAACTGCAAGGCCATAGGCCTGGTCAATGTCGACGTGCTCGTGGCCGGAACGCTGTTCCTCGGGCGCATGATAGAGCCCATCAAGTCAACCAGCGATCCCTACGCCAAGATGGAGATGGGCATCCCCTTCACCGGCCGCCCCGACGCGCTGGTCTACGACTACAGGCTGCTCATTCCCGAAGGCAACAGCCGCCTCTATTCGAGCGGCTTCGGCAAGAAGCGCACCCTCCCGGGCTCCGACAAGGCCGAGGTGCTTGTCTTCCTGCAGCGCCGCTGGGAGGACGCCGACGGCAACCTGCACGCCAAGCGTGTGGGCACCGGTCGCGAGCTTATGGGCCGCAGCACGCGCGGCTGGGTCAACGCCCACGCCCTGCCCATACACTACGGCGACATCACCTCCAAGAGCTATTACAAGCCCTATATGGGCATCATACCCGCCGAAAAGTCCTACTACGCCCGCAACAGCAAGGGCCGGATGGTGCCCGTGGTCGAGGAAGGCTGGGACAGCGCCGACGCCACTCCCACGCATCTGATAGTCATGTTCTCGGCAGGCAGCGGCGAGCCCTATACGGGCACTCCGGGCCTTACGTTCTGGGTCGACAACGTCGGCCTGCGCTACGGCGCCGGAGCGGACATGGCCGCCACCGAACAAACCTTTTGAGGCCCCGGGGCGTTGTAATTCCGAAGCAACGCATTGTGCAAACCACGCTTCAGCTATATGAGAATCATCAACCAAATATTTTAAGTAAATATTGTTAAATTCTTTGCACTCCCGGTTCTGCCATGTATTTTTGTAGTCCCAAAAAGTGCATCGACTGTAAGACAAAGCTTATGAAGAAGAAATTATTCGCCGCCATGGCAGCAGTTGCGCTCTGCGCTCTCGCATCGGCAGCCCAGGAACGTCCCCTGGCCCAGCCCAAGTTCTTCGACAACATGTATGTAGGCCTCGAAGGCGGTGTCACCACCCCGATGCACGGCCAGGCATTCTTCGGTTCCATGCGCGGAGCCGTAGGCCTCAATATCGGCAAGCAGATCACCCCGACCTTCGGTGTCGGCGTAGAGAGCCTGTTCGGCGTCAACACCTCCTCGTGGAGAGGCCGTGTGCACAGCTCCACCGCATTCGACAACAGCTACGTAGGCGTCTACGGTACCGTCGACCTCTTCAACCTCTTCGGTGGCTATCCCTGCCACACCCGTCCCTTCAGCATCGAAGCCCAGGCCGGCGCAGGCTGGGGCCACTACTTCCAGAGCGGCGATGTGCCCGATGCGAACTTCTTCGCCACCAAGGCCGGACTCAATTTCAACTTCAACGTGTCCGACAACGTAACCATTGCCCTCAAGCCTTCTGTTCTCTACAACATGAGCGGCAACTTCCGCCAGAGCAGCGTGGGCTATAATATCAACAAGGCCAGCTTCCAGCTCATGGCCGGCGTGACCTTCCGCTTCGGCGACGGCTTCGAATGTGTCCGTCCCTACGATCAGGCTGAGGTCAATGCCCTCAACAATGAAATCAACGACCTCCGCGCACAGGCCGACGCACAGGCTGCCAGCGCAATGCAGTGGCAGAGCCGCGCCAACGCCCTTGCCGCACAGCTCGACAGCTGCCAGAACCGTCCCGCACAGGTCGTTCACGAAGTCTCCAACCAGTACAACTCCGTACGCTTCGTATTCTTCCGTATCGGCAGCCACGTCATCACCGCCGACCAGATGCCTAACGTGACCATGATTGCAGACTACATGAACAATCATCCCAACTCCAAGGTCATCATCAAGGGCTACGCTTCGCGCGACGGCAACTATGACTTCAACATCCGTCTGGCCCAGCAGCGTGCCGAAGCCGTCAAGAAGGCTCTCATGCAGCGCTACCGCATTCCCGCATCACGCATCGAGGCACAGGGCGAAGGTATCGGCAACATGTTCGAGGAAGAATCCTGGAACCGCGTGTCCATCTGTACTCTCGAAACGGAATAACATGACCGTAAACAACACATTACATAACTGACATAACTTGCAGCCGATGCCGGGGTCGTGTGCGCGCCACACAGCCCCGGCATTGACGCCTTAAGTAAGTACCGTCGCTAAACACACATTACGCTATGAGCAATCTCGCTATCACAATTATCGGCTACACCGCCAGCATCTGCATGATTCTGGGCTATCTGCCCCAGGCTATCGTGACCATCCGCACCCGCGACACAGACGGCATCGCCCTGCCCACCTTCTGCATGCTGGGCCTGGGCTCGATTTTCTTCGTCATCCAGGGCTTCGCCCTCGGCAACTGGCCGCTGGTCATCACCAATGTAATCACCACCATCTGCTCGGTGATTATCTTCGGCATCAAGCTCTACAACGACTCCAAAAAGCGCAAGTAGGACGCCGGTTCGACGCAACTACAGCGCCCCGCATGCAATAATGGCGGCAAGCGGGGCGCTGTAGTTGCGTAGTGTTGATGTTATCGGAGTTCGCTGACGGCGCGCAGGGTCCGGACGGCGTTCGCGGGGTCGTTGGTGATGACCGATATGCGGGCGTTGAGCATGGCTCCGGGCAGCGCCGAGGGCTCGGCAGTGACTGTTATCTGCGCCGACTTGCCTTTCTTGATGCTCGTACGGTCTATGCTGACGCTGACGCCGGCGTCGCCGGTGTAGATGCGTCGCACTTCGAGTGTGCGCTTGCCGTCGTTGTGCAGCGTGGCCGTCATGCTGACGGGCTCGCCGTCGCGGCTGATGCGTCCGAAGTCCAGCGAGGGTACGGAGAGTCGTGCCACGGGGGCCTTGGCGAGTTCGCCGGGCGTCAGGCGGCTGAAATCCTCGCGCACCACGGCGACGACGGGCAGCGTGCATGGCCCGACACCTGTGTCGGGGCTGATGGACACCGAGTCGGACACGAGTCCGTAGAGGGGGCAGCGGTCGCTGCGGAAGTAGAAGATGAAGCTCGTCTGCTCGCCCGGGGGCACCTCGCGCGGCTCGATGCTCATGTCGATGTATGGTGGCAGCGATACGGCCGAGGGGCGTATGGTGTCGCTGCTGCGGTTGTAGCCCGACAGAAAGACGGTGCGCAGCTGTCCCTTTGCCACATCGCCTATCATCACGGCTCCTTTGGCCAGCTGCAGAGCCTCGCCGCAGGGTGCGGGGAAGCGCTGTGCAACGCTCGATGCCGCGCCGACGACGGTGCCGACCACGTGGAGCTTGACGCGCGACGAGGGGTAGCTGAAATCGACTGCCACGAACTTGTCGAAGCGTCCGGGGCGTCCGGCCGGGTCGTAGGTCACCGAGACGGTGCCGCTGTCGCCGGGAGCGACGGATGCCGTCGAGTAGCGTGGCGCGGTGCAGCCGCAGCTGGCGCGGGCTATGGTTATCGACACGGGCTCTGTGCCGTCGTTGACGAAGACGAAGTCGCAGCTCACGGGACCCATGTCCTCGTCGAAGGCGCCGAAATTGTGTGTTGTCTCGAGCCATCGCACCGATGGCTGCGCGCTTGCCGCCATGACGGCGGCGAGGCCGAGGATGAGAGTGAGTATCCGTTTCATAGTCATTGCATTGTGCCGACAGCCCTTGCGGCGCGCCTGTCGGCTTCGAGTGCGCGTGCGAGTTCGTCGAGGCTGTTGAATTTCTTTTCGTCGCGAAGTCTGTCGAGGAATCTTACCTCCGCCTTGCGTCCGTAGATGTCGGCATCGAAGTCGAAGATGTTGACTTCAATGCTTTCGGGGGCGCCGGGGGCGTCGACGGTGGGGCGGTGGCCGATGTTGCACATGCCGCGGCGTGCGGTGTCTGTCTCTTTTACCCATCTCCGAACCCACGAGACTAAGGCGAATGTGGTTGGCGTGGGGGGGGGGGAAAAAAA
>JAIDUY010000204.1 GCA_029059965.1 Muribaculaceae bacterium | reverse complement strand
CCGGTAGCGGCGTCACGGCTGAATGCCACGCCGGTTGCCGAGTTGTCGCCCATGTTGCCGTAGACCATTGCCTGTACGTTGACGGCGGTACCCCATTCCTCGGGAATCTGGTTCATGCGGCGGTAGATGATGGCGCGTTCGTTCATCCAGCTGTCGAAAACGGCGCAGATGCCGCCCCACAGCTGTTCCCATGCGTCATCGGGGAAGTCCTTGCCGGTGTGCTCCTTGACGGCGCTCTTGAACAGGACTACGAGTTTCTTGAGGTCGGCGACGGTCAGTTCGGTGTCGAGCTTGTCGCCCTTCTCTTCCTTGACCTTGTCCATGATTTCCTCGAAGGGGTCGATGTCGGCTTTGCTCTTGGGCTTCATGCCGAGAACGACGTCGCCGTACATCTGCACGAAGCGGCGGTAGCTGTCCCAGGCGAAGCGGGGATTGCCGCTCTTCTCGGCCAGAGATGCCACGGTGGCGTCGTTCATACCGAGGTTGAGCACGGTATCCATCATGCCGGGCATCGACGCGCGGGCTCCCGAGCGTACCGAAACCAGCAGAGGATTGGACGAATCGTTGAATTTTTTGCCGGTAAGCTGCTCCACGTGGGCGATAGCCTTCTCGACTTCTTTGCGGATGCGGCCAACGACTTCCTCGCGGCCGTACTGGGTGTACTCGTTGCAGACTTCGGTGGTGATGGTGAAGCCCGGAGGTACAGGCATACCCAGAAGGTTCATTTCGGCAAGATTGGCGCCCTTGCCACCCAGAAGATTTCTCATCTCGGCGTTACCTTCGGCTTTGCCGTCACCGAAAGTATAGACTCTTTTCGTTTCGTTACTCATATAGTTAATGTTGTGTGTCTTATGATCTAAGTCGACCATCCGGCAGGGCATAGAGCCCGTCGGAGATTGCAAAATTACAAAGTTTTTGCCGATTATGGAAAATTTCGGTTGTAAAAAAAGCACAATATATATATGTATTCTCTATTTGTCTCTCTCCTTTGAAAAATCAAAGTAGTCACGCATCGCCCACTTAACGCATATGTCACCCTCGCAAAACACACGAACATAACACATTTTAACACTACTCTTTGTAAGCTTTTCTGTATCTTTGCGTCATATAAGCATCAGCTTTCGCAAAGCAAGGCCGACATTCAGGCGGCTTCCCCGCCATCCTCCACGCTAATTCAATATCAACCAATAAAGTAAGCAAAATGAAAAAAAGCTTCATCAGCGCTCTGGCAGCCTGCCTCGTAGCCTGCGTCGGAATTTTCTCCGCATCGGCTCAGGAAGCTCCCCAGATTCCGCAGCTGCCCCAGGACACCGCCCTCATCACCGGTAAACTGGACAACGGTCTTACCTACTACATCCGCCACAACAACACGCCCCGCGGTCAGGCCGACTTCTACATCGCTCAGAAAGTAGGCTCCATCCTCGAAGAGGACCACCAGCGCGGCCTCGCTCACTTCCTCGAGCACATGTGCTTCAACGGCACCGAGAACTTCCCCGGCAAGGGCATCATCAACTGGCTCGAAAGCATCGGCGTCAAGTTCGGTCAGAACCTCAACGCCTACACTTCCGTCGACGAAACCGTCTACAACATCTCCAACGTTCCCGTAGCACGCACAAGCGTACAGGACTCCTGCCTCCTCATCCTCCACGACTGGGCATGCGCCCTCACCCTCGCCCCCGAGGAAATCGACGCTGAGCGCGGCGTAATCCACGAGGAATGGCGCTCGCGCAACGTCGGCTCTATGCGAATCCTCGAGCAGCTCCTGCCCACCATCTACCCCGACGGAAACCGCTACGGACACCGTCTCCCCATCGGCACTATGGAAGTGGTCGACAACTTCCCCCACCAGGCTCTCGTCGACTACTACCACAAATGGTACCGTCCCGACCAGCAGGCAATCATCGTTGTCGGCGACATCGACCCCGTCTACATCGAGAATAAAATCAAGGAAATGTTCGGCCCCATCGCAATGCCCGAAAACGCAGCCGAGCGCGTCTACTTCGAAGTCGAGGACACCGACGGCACTATCTACGCCATCGGCTCCGACTCCGAAATGCAGGTTCCCGTAACCATGATGTTCTTCAAGAGCGACGACATCATCGTGCCCGAACAGCTCCGCAACACTCAGATGTTCTATCTGTACAACTACCTCCAGCGCATAATCGACATCATGCTCAACAACCGCCTGTCCGAACGCGCCAAAGACCCCGACTGCGACTACGCACAGGCCGGCATCGACATGGGCGAGTTCCTCCTCGCCCGCACCAAAGGCGCCCTCACAATGCAGGTTGTGGCAAAAGGCAACGACATGATTCCCGCATTCGCCGAAGCATACCGCGAAATAATCCGCGCCGACCAGAGCGGATTCACCGTAGGCGAGTATGAACGCGCCCGCGAAGAATTCCTCTCGCAGATCGACAAGCTCTATCAGGAACGCGAAAGCCGCGAAAGCGAATCCTACGTCCGCGAGTACGTGCGCCTCTTCATCGAAGGCGACCCCGCCCCCGGCATCGAAGTCGAGAAACCCATCTTCGAGCAGTTCGCTCAGATGCTCAACGTCGAGACCGTCAACCAGTACTTCCAGAGCCTCATCCAGGAAGACAACCGCGTCCTCGTCGCTATGATTCCCGCCAAGGACGGCTACACCATCCCCACCGAGGAACAGTTCGCCGAAATCGTCGACGGCATTGACAACGAAGAACTCGAGCCCTACAAGGACGAGATGCGCACCGATCCCCTCATCCCCGCGCTCCCCGCACCCGGCTCCGTAGTCTCCACCCGCGAGCTCCCCGAATGGCAGGCCACCGAGTACACACTCAGCAACGGCGTCAAGGTCGTTGTCAAGAAAACCGCTTTCAAAGCCAACGAAATCCTCTTCGAAGGCATGGCCCTCGGCAACGCCGAATCCACCCTCGACCAGTCCAAAGCCTCCAGCATCCTCTTCGCTCCCGCGGCACTCAGCAACTACGCCCTCAACGACTACTCCAACTCCGATATCCAGAAGTACCTCGCCGGCAAGCAGGTATCCGTAGATTTCAGCTTCGACGACTACACCCGCTCCTTCAGCGGCAGCACAACCGTACGCGACCTCCCCACATTCATGGAGATTTTCTACTCCTGGTTCACCGGCCTCAACCTCACCGAGAAAGAGTACACCGCAACACAGAACATGCTCGCCGGCATCCTCGCAAACCAGGAATCGCAGCCCCAGTCCGTATTCCTCAAGCGCGTCAAGGAAGCCCTCGTTGAAGCTCCCTCGCAGCACGCCATCACTGCCGAAGACGTCACCGCTGCCGACCGTCAGACCATCCTCGACATCTACCGCGGAATGATGACCAACGCCGCCGACTACACCTTCTACTTCGTCGGTGACATCGACACCGAAACCTTCGTGCCCCTCCTGGAGCAGTACTTCGCCACCCTCCCCGCCGACCCCGCAACCGCCACAACTTCCTACAGCTTCAACCCCGCATTCGAAATCCGCGGCGGCAGCGCCTCCGACGTGTCCACAACCCGTATGGAAACTCCCCAGAGCTGGGTATTCATCCTCATCTCCGGCAAGATGCCCTACAACGCCAAGAACAAAGCAATCGCATCCGCAGCCGCTCAGATTCTCTCCAAGCGACTCCTCGACAAAGTACGCGAAGAAATGGGTGCAACCTACTCCATCGGCGCAAACGGCAACCTCAGCCGCGCAGCCGAGACCAACTGCATCTTCCAGATCGCATTCCCCATGAAGCCCGAATTCCGTGGCGAGACTCTCCCCATCATCCGTGAAATCGTCAACGCTATGACCGAAAACGTCACCGCCGACGAACTCCGTCCCGCAATCGAATTCATGACCAAGAACGCCAACGAGAACCTCGAGAAGAACGAAGCATGGGCCGGAGCAATGGCCGCCGTACACATCAACGGCGTACAGACCTTCACCAACGCAGCCGACACCGTGGCATCCATCACCGTCGAAGACGTTCAGAACTTCATGCGCGAGCTCCTCAACCAGGGCAACTACCGCGAAATCATCCTCGACCCCGAAGGCATGACCGAAGAAGTAGCCGAATAAAACCCGTACATCCCTATACCAAGACTGCACCGCCCCCGG
>JAIDUY010000203.1 GCA_029059965.1 Muribaculaceae bacterium | reverse complement strand
CCACCCTGCCCGTCTACAACGAAGACGGCACCTATTACCAGCCCACCTCGCCCCCCGACATCCGCAACCCGGTCCAGCAGCTGCGCGTCAACACCTCGCAGGGCAACCGCACCTACCTGCTGGGTACCGCCGACGTCAAGTACAGCATCTGGAGCAACGACAAGCACACCGTCTCCACGACCTTGAGCTACTCCTACAACTACAACGACCTCAAGAGCGACTACTACACCCCGTCGACCTCGGGCGAATCCTACTGGGGCGGCTATAAAGGCCGTGCCAGCATCACATACCAGAAATGGTGGACCAACCGTCTGGAATGGATTGCCAACTACTCCTTCCTGAGCGGCGACCATGACTTCAAGTTCGTGGCCGGCTACTCCTACGAGCGCAGCAACTGGGAGCAGATGTTCGAGCAGAACAACGACTTCACCTTCGACAACCCCCTGTGGCACGGTATCGGCTCCGGCTCCTACCTCACCGAAGGCAAGGCACAGATGTACGCCGGCAAGAGCGAGAGCACGCTTGTGGGCTTCTTCGGCCGCGTCAACTACAGCTGGCGCAGCATGATCATCGCGTCGGCTTCGCTGCGCTACGAAGGCTCCACCAAGTTCGGTGCCGACAAGAAATGGGGCTACTTCCCCGCAGCCTCCATCGCATGGGAAATCGCCCGCGCACCTTTCATGGCCGACTACGGCCACATCGTGCAGAGCCTCAAGCCCCGCTTCTCCTATGGTGTGACAGGCCGCAGCGACTTCGACGCCTATAAGTCGCTGGCCACCTACTCCAGCAACGGCACTTACCTCATCGACGGCAGCTGGGTGACCGGCTACCGCCCCTCGAGCAACGCCAACCCGCAGCTTGGCTGGGAGAAATCCACCAGCGCCAACTACGGCATCGACTTCATGCTGTGGAACCGCGTCTACGGTTCTGTCGAGTACTTTGACCGCCGTTCGCAGGATCTGCTCTACAACTACACCGCTCCCCAGCCTCCGTTCATCTACTCGACCATCCTGGTCAACGTGGGCACCACACGCAACACCGGCGTCGAGCTCAGCCTCACCGCCGACGCCGTGGTCAACCGTCCCGTCACCTGGACCACAGGCATCAACTACAGCTACGGCACCACCAAACTCACCAAGCTCTCCAACGACATCTACCAGGCCTCCTACCTCGACCTCTACCAGAAACCCGGCGTAGGTACCAGCGAGTACTTCTTCCGCGTGCAGGAAGGCGGCAAGGTGGGCCAGTTCTACGGCTATGAATACGCCGGCGTGGACGAAAACAACAATATGCTCATCTACACCGCCGACGGCGACAAGGTTCCCGCCTCGTCGGCCGACCCCAACGACAAGCGCTACATCGGCAACGGCGCACCGAGCCACTTCCTGACATGGAACAACACCCTGCGCTGGCGCAACTTCGACCTGAACATCATGTTCCAGGGCGCATTCGGTTTCCAGATATTCAATATGCGCAAGTACGGCATGGGACTCAGCGGCAGCGGCAGCGACAATGTGCTCCGCAGCGCCTACCTCAAGGACCGCGACGTGCACACCGGCGGCGGTGTAATATCGAGCTACTTCCTCGAGAACGGCGACTACTTCAAGCTCGAGAACGTGACTCTGGGCTACACCGTGCCACTGCGCGACCGCCGTCTCGTCGACAGCCTCCGCATCTACCTGTCGGCCAAGAACCTGTTCACACTCACCAAGTACAGCGGCAACGACCCCTCCATCGTCACCTCCACCGGCATCACTCCCGGTGTGGACGTGACCAGTGCCTACCCCTCGGCCACTCAGCTTGCCTTAGGCGTAACCCTGCGCTTCCGCTAATCCACTATTTTCAAACAAGAACCAATGAAAGCTATCAAATATATAGGCGCGGCCATCGCGGCGGCCGCAATCGCAGCCGGAGCGGCTTCCTGCACCGACCTCGACGAAAAGACCTTCGACCGCATCGACGCCTCCGTCTACTATCAGGACGAAAACAGCGTCAAGGGTGCCGTGGCCTCCATCTACGCCTCGGGCGCATCCGGCTTCCTCGAATATTTCTGGTACCTCAACGAGTTCTCCGCCGACCAGATCGCATGGCGCTCGTGGAACGGCGGCGCATGGGGCTACGACGAGGCCGAGAAGTACGTGCTCTCCACCCACACTTGGAACTCCGAGTCGAAAATCGTGCGCTCGGCATGGGAACACGCCTGGGAGACCATCGGCCTTTGCAACACTCTCATCACCGACCTCAGCTCGCTCGACCCCGCCGGACTGCGCATGACTCCCGAGAAGATGACCGCCTACATCGCCGAAGTACGCACCATGCGCGCATGGGCATATTACAACAACTTCGAGCTCTGGGGCGGCGCCCTGCCTCTGAACATCGCCAGCGACGGCAACATCCCCGGCAGCGCCGACCCTGACTTCAACACCGGCTGCAACATCATCTGGCAGTTCATCGCCGACGAACTCGACGCCTGCTGGGAAGACCTCCCCGCCGAGGACGGCTCCAACGCCACCCGCAACCGCATGAACCGCCTCATGAACCGCATGCTCAAGATGCGTCTGCTGCTCAACTCCGAGGTATTCACCGGCACAGCCCGCTACGCCGAGTGCGCCACCCTCTGCGAGGAAATCATGGCCGGCAACTACGGCACATACTCCATCGCCGACGACTACCGCGACGTGTTCGGCATCAACAACGCCTCCTGCCCCGAGGTAGTGTTCGCCTTCGCCATGGAGGACGGCAAGATGACCAACAACAACCGCAACACCCCCTTCCTGCCCTACAACTACGGCGAGTTCCTCGGCGGCGCATGGAGCCAGTCGGGCTGGAACTGCACCATCGTGGCACCCTCGAAGGACAACTCCGGCACCATCCTCGCCACCGGCGGCACCGACAATCCCCGCAGCTTCATCCTGGACTACGGCGACAAGCTCGGCGGCGTCTACGACCGCTTCGCCGAGGGCGACATCCGCAAGCAGCCCTTCAGCTGCGACGCCGCCGGCAACTATGACGGCATCTTCCTGATGGGCGCCATGAACGACTACACCGCCGGCACTCCCTGCGTGGCCGATGCCGACCGCCAGGACCAGAATCTCGTGTACGTCGACCAGGTCGGCACCTTCCTGAATCTCGGCCGTCAGCTCGAGCCCGTCATGGGACCGCGCTGGGGCGAGACCAACTCGGGCTACCGCCTGCTCAAGTACCCCATCTATCCCGAAGCCTCCGGCTATGACTGGCGCAACATCGACGAAGTCGAGTTCCGCTATGCCGAGGTCTACTACACCCTTGCCGAATGCCGCCTGCGCGCCGGCAACGCCTCCGAGGCCGAACGCCTCGTCAGCGAGGTGCGCGACCGCTACTTCGCCAACAGCGCCGACGCCGACGCTCCCGCACCCGGCTTCGCAAGCTTCGACATGGACCGCATGCTCAGCGAATGGGGTCTCGAGTTCCTCAACGAAAGCCGTCGCCGCCGCACCGACCTGCGCCGCTTCGACAAGTTCACCCAGGGCCAGTGGTGGTTCTTCGGCCGCGCCAGCGAAACCGACCGCCAGCTGCCCGCCAAGCGCGACCGCCGCTACGAGTGGTTCCCCCTGCCCCAGTCGGCACTGATGGTCAACCCCGGTCTCGTTCAGAATCCTAACTATTAATGACTCAAAAGATGAACACCAAGAATATATTCCGCATCTTCCTGCTGGCGCTCCTGCCCATGCTGGCCGCCTGCTCGCAGGACGAAATCATCTTCGACCATGAGCTGCCCCAGTTCGAGACCCGTCCCGGCTATCAGCTTCTCGAGGTGATAATGCCGCAGGCAACTTCCGCCACCGACCGCATCTACATCGTCGGCGACTTCAATGGCGGTCTCGAGGCTGCCACCTCCGACGCCCGCTGGATGCTCGAAAAAGCCCCCGCAAGCGACATCAAGTGGGGTATCTACCTCAATCCCGCCGACTTCGCCGAGGGCAAGACCCTGGCCGACGGCTACTACTTCTACTCCACCGACCAGCGCGAAGAACGCTCGCTGTCCAACGAGGAAGTACTTCACACCGAGCAGCCTCAGACCGGCGCACGCATCAACGTGACCGTCAACCGCTGGGCGGCCTACTTCGACAAGCCTCTCAACCCCGACGAAGTGCAGCACGACGGCTACGTAATCTACGTTGTCGACAACAGCGGCTTCGATGAACTGGCGATGTACGCCTGGGGCGACGCCGAGGCATTCGGCGGATGGCCCGGCATGGCTCCCACCGGCAAGCTCACCATCGACGGCGTGAACTACACCTACTTCGACACCGGCGAGGCCAACAAGGGTCTGAACCTCAACCTCATCTTCAACAACAATAACAACGGCAGCCAGCTCGGCGACTACAACGTCACCCTCGACCAGGATTTCTACCTTGAGCTCACCCCCGACGGCGTGCAGGAATTCGACCCCTCCAACGCGGTGACACACGACGGCTTCGCAGTCTTTGTGGCCGACCTCTCCGGCTGGGATGCTCTCTACCTCTACATGTGGGGCGATGTCAACGACCTCAACGGCGCATGGCCCGGCATGGAGCCCACCGGCAAGCAGACCATCAACGGCGTGGAATACACCTACTTCGACATGGGCGAAGCCAACGTCGGCCTCAACGAGCACGTCATCCTCAACAACGGCAACGGCTCCCAGTTCGACGACGTGGTTGTGTTTGCCTGCGACCGCGATGTCTACGTCGAGCTCACAGCCAAGGGAGCCAAGGAAATCGACCCCGAGACCTACAACCCCGACCCCAATCCCCCTCACGACCCGGAGCCTGACCCCGATCCCGTAG
>JAIDUY010000202.1 GCA_029059965.1 Muribaculaceae bacterium | reverse complement strand
CTGCGCCACCCAGTCGGAGCCCTTGAAAGCCTCGCAGTGACCCTCGGCGACCCCGAGGACGTAGAAGTAGATTTCCACGTCCTTGCCGAACGGCTCGAAAGCGCTCGCGTCGAGGTGGCCGACATCGCCGACACGCTCGCCACATACGACATCTCGCTCGATGCCGACCCCGGACGCCTCGAAGAGGTAGAGGAGCGCATAGGCGCCATCTACTCCCTTGAGGCCAAGCATCACGTCGACAGTGCCGACGGACTTATCGAACTTCGCGAACGCCTCGGTGCCCAGCTTGCCGCCCTTGGCGACAGCGAAGGTACACTGGCTAAACTCGAGACCGCGGCACGGCGCGCCAAGAAAGCCGCCGTGGCCCTGGCCGAACAGCTGTCCGAGAAACGCGCACGCACGGCATCGGCTTTCTCGCAGGAACTGCGCGCCCGCGCCGCCACCCTCGGCATGCCTAACCTGCGCTGCGAGATTACCCTGACGCGCGGCAAGCTCACAGCAACAGGCTACGATCAGATTCAGTTCCTGTTCGCCTTCAACAAGAACCAGGCGCTGACACCCGTCGGCGCCACGGCGTCTGGCGGCGAAATATCGCGACTCATGCTCACCATCAAGAGCATAGTGACAAGCCGCATGCAGCTGCCGTCGATTATCTTCGACGAGGTCGACACCGGCGTCTCGGGCGACATCGCAGCCCGCATGGCCGATATGATGCACGATATCAGCGATACCATTCAGGTGGTCACCATCACGCACCTGCCCGGTGTGGCAGCCATGGGCGACCGCCATTTCAAAGTATATAAGGAAGACGACGAGATCAGTACCACCACACGTGTGCGCCTCCTCGACGCCGGCGAGCGCCGTTCCGAAATAGCACTCATGCTCGGCGGCGACGCGAGCGACAGCGCCGCACTAACCGCCGCCGAAGCCTTGCTCGTCCAGGCAGGCAACCGTCACAACAAACAGAACAGCAATGGAAAATAACGACTTCATATTCGGTATACACCCCGTTATCGAGGCCATAGAAAGCGGACGCACCGTCGACAAGCTCATGGTCAAGAAAGACCTCAACGGCGAACTTGCCGTGCGCCTGCTGCACCTCGCGCGCGAGCATAACGTGCCCGTGCAGCGGGTGCCCGTCGAACGACTCGGACGCTACACCCGCAAGAACCATCAGGGCGTTGTCGCCATCATGGCCGCCACGGCCTACCACCGCCTGGGCGATGTCATGCCGACACTCTTCGAGGACGGTGTGCTGCCCTTCATCCTCGTGCTCGACGGCATCACCGACGTGCGCAACTTCGGAGCCATAGCCCGCACGGCCGAGTGCTGCGGCGTCAACGCCATCGTCATTCCCGAGCGCGGCAGTGTGGGCGTGGGCGGCGATGCCGTCAAGACATCGGCCGGAGCGCTGCTCAATATCCCCGTTTGCCGCGAGCGCAACCTCGTCGCGGGCGTGCGCTACC
>JAIDUY010000201.1 GCA_029059965.1 Muribaculaceae bacterium | reverse complement strand
TCGTTGATGATGACTGCGTCGACGCTGAATTCCCGGCCGGTCTGCACGCTTTCGGGAGCGGAGATGTCTGCCACGCGCAGGTCATGGCCGCGCATAGTCTCGATGTTGATGTTGTCGATGGTAGTCCATGTGAACTGCTTCACGACGGCGACGATGCGGAACCGGATGGTCTTGCCCTTGTAAGCCACGAGGCTGGCCATAGCCTTGCCCCAGCCGGGCTGACCGTCGCAGATGTCGTTGACGCTGCGGCTGAAGATGGTGGTGAACTCGTCGGAGCCCACTTCGGCCACCTGAATCTGCACGAGGTTCTCGTCGATGCTGCCTTCGGAGTCGGTGATGTTGAAGGTATGGAAGGTGAGGGCGGGGTTCTCGATGTCGGGAACGATGAGCTTGCCCGATTCGAGAGCGCCGGCTGCGTCGACAGTCTTGGCGTTGGAGGCGGCATAGCCATTGTCGCCGTCAGCGGAGACGATGCCCTCGACACCGTTGTCGTTCTTGAGGCTCCAGCTCATGTCGAGGTTGAGGGTGCGGATGAGGAACACATGCGCCAGGCGTCCGTCGGCGAAGGATTCTGTCATCTCCTCGTAGGGCTTGCCTGCGGCGATGGAGGGAGTGGGAACGAGCTCGCCCTCGCCGCCGCTTGTCTCGGCCGAAAGTGCGTACTGCACGAAGTCCTGGGTCGACGGGTCGACGGCCTGCAGCGAGTAGGAGGTGCCGCTGATGCCGCCCTGGAGCAGTGTGAGCTGGTTCTGGCTGTTGAAGCCGTAGACGTTGTACTTAACCTTGGCGGGGTTGATGCTGCCGCCGTCGATGTCGGTGTCGACAGCCTGCCAGCTGATGGTCACGAAACCGGTGTTGCCGTTTTCGGTCATGGTGATTCCGGCGGGAGCGATGGGCTCCTTGATGCCTACGAATACGGTCACGGACACGGATTCGCTGGCGCCGGACGAGTTGGCGGCATAGAAGGAGTAGGTGACGTTGCCGTCGGTGCTGAGCACGTCCTCGGCGTTTACTGTGGCGCCGGGAGCGACGTTCACTTCCTTGATTACCTCATTGCCGCGGCTGATGTAGAGGTCGACGTTATCGGTCAGGGGAGCGCCGGAGATGTCGTTGACGGGAGCCTTGACGGAGATGGATACCTTGAAGTCGCCGTCGGCGTCGGGAGTCACGGCGATGTCGGTGGGAACGGAGGGAGTCACCAGCGACGGACCGGCCTCGATGACGATGTCGTCGATGTCGAGGTACATCATGTCCTTGTCGGAGATGGCGTGGAAGCCCAGGATGAAGGGCGTGGTGTTCTCGGGCATGATTACCACCGAGTAGGTGCCGTTCTCCCATAAGGTCGGGAGGATGGTGGGCTCGAGGATGGTGCCTGTCATGGCTTCAATGGCGGAGCTTGTGCCGTATTTCACCTCAAGGCGTTCGGCGTAGCTGGCGCTGTTGCTGCGGGCCTTGAAGCTCACGCGGTAGGCCTTGCCCTTCTCGAAGCGTACGGGAGGAGTCATCAGCCAGTCGTCGGCGGGCTTGGAGCTGTTGTAGGAGTAGCGGGCGAAGCTGTTGTTGAATTTCCAGGTCTTGCCGTCGTTGTTGGCGTCGATTACGGATAGCTCCTCGAAGTCGGCGGCGCTGTCGAAGCTGTTGACGTAGGGGATGGGGAGATAGCCCACGGTAACGTCGTTGGATGTGCCGCGCACGCTGTTGTCGCGGTACTTGGCCACTACTATATATTTATAGCGTGTCAGGGTTTCGGGCACGGGAACGGCGAACGATAAGGTTGTCTCGGCGATGTTCTCGGCAAGGACACTCTCGTCGTTGGCGCAGATGACGGTGTAGCGCACGTCGGCAGGATTGATGTAGCCGCCGTCGGAGGTAGTGTTGACCTCGTTCCAGCTGACGGTCATGGTGCCGTCGAGCCACGAGGCGCTGACCTCGGGAGCGTTGGGCTTGCCGTAGCCGAGGAACATCGACGCGTTGGCGGCGGGGCCGCTGAGTTCGCCGTTGACGAGGCTTACGTTGAACATATGGAGGCCGGGAGCGTCGGCAGTGTAGTCGTAGTCGACATGCGAGGGGGCGGCGCATTCCTTGCGGCCAACCTCGACGTCGTCAACCTTGACGATGAACTGAACCTTGTCTGTGCCCTCGACAGCGGGGACATCGAAGCTTACCTGTCCGCTGAGCGATGCCTCGGGGAAGCTGAGTGTCAGGTTCTCGACGCGGCCGGGAGTGCCGACGGCGGCGGGAGCGGCAATCTTAAGACCGACGGCCGAGATGCCGTCGGCGTAGTCGAAGAGTTTCGACGCCGTGGCGTGGGGAAGGTCTACTTCGTAGAGCGAGGTGGTGTACAGGCCGCTGGCATTCCAGAAGCAGCGTCCGCTGGCGGGGTCGACCACGGCGCCCGAGCGGTACTCGGCCTTCACCGGAAGTGCACCGATCTGTTCGAACGAGCCTGTGTTGGGGTCCAGACGCACCACCATGGCTGCGTCTTCCTGCGAGCCGTAGGAGGAGGCGGGAAGCAGCATGTAGAGGTCGCCGAGCTTGTCGAACACCATAGCCTTGGGATAGAAGTCCCACGACTTGATGGGGGTGAAGGCGGGTTCGCCGCCCTCGAAGCTCATCGTACCGTATTTGTAGTAAGTCTCATTGGTGTAGTAATCGGGATAGGGGTTGCCTGTCACGGCATAGACCGTTCCGGTCACGGGGTCGATGGCGGCGTTGATGATATACTCGTTCTTGGACGAGGGAGTGTTGGACAGGAGTTCGCCGGTGCTGGCGTCGAACACCAGCATCGAGAATGTCTGTTCGATGCCCCAGAGGTCGGACACAACGCAGGGTGCGTAGACCTTGCCGTCGACTTCGAGGTAGGTGTAGATTTCGGCCTCGTCGGGAAGCGACTGCTCGATGGAGTAGACGAGTTCGGCATGTCCGCTGCCCGTGGTCGGGAGCTTGTAGAGACCGATGTTGCGGTCGCCGCTGAACCAGGCGTCCATGCCGATGACGAAGCCCTGGATTTCGGGTACGTCGCCGGGGGCCTTGGCGGGAGCGTGGCTGATGGCCGACAGTTCGCTTCTGTCGGATGCAGTCCTGAGCATGTCGGGCGTCTGTGCATGGCGTCTTGCCGGGCCGCCCTTGATGAGATGCACCGTATTGCGGTCGAGGGTGACTGCCCGGGTCTCGGACGCCGGTGTCCGACCGTGTACTTTGCGCGCCGGTTCGTCAGCGGCGAAAGCTGCGAGTGCCAGTGCGGCCGACAGGAAACAGAGGGAAAGTTTCTTCATAGGTTTGTGGATGTTGGTTTGTCTTGATTTGGCCGGATGCGCGGAAACCGTTTCGTACCTCCGGCCTTTACAGATGTTTGTCGATATCGGATTTTAATAGATGAAGTGAAAATTATAGCTTGTTAATGCTGTTACGGCGCAAAGATAGATATAAAAGTACAACTGCGCAATAGTTGGCGCTATTTTCCGACATAAATGAGTTAATCAATTTAAAAATCTATACAAAGACACAATAAAGGCTACAAAAAATGGGCGCAGGATAAGTTCCTGCGCCCATCGGAGGTATTTTGATGCGCTAATGTCAGCGTTCTGTCAGCTCCTTGGGGAGTGTGGGCATGGCGCCCTGCCGGGTGCACACAAATGCCGAAGTCTCGACGGCCAGAGCGTGGGCCTCGGGGATGGATTTGCCCTTGAGGATGGCGGCGATGAAGGCTGCGGTGAACGAGTCGCCGGCGCCGACGGTGTCGGCCACCTCGACGCGGGGAGTGGGGCGGAACGATACTTCGCCGGGGGTGAAGACGTAGCTGCCGTTTATGCCGCAGGTCAGGATGAGCATCTTCAGGTTGTACTTGCCCAGCAGAATCCAGCACTTGTCCTGGAGGTCGATGCCGGGATAGCCGAACATACGGCTGACAGCGACAAGCTCCTCATCGTTGATTTTGAGGATGTTGCAGCGCTTCATGGAGTTGCAGAGGATTTCCTTGGTGTAGAAGCCCTGACGGAGGTTGACGTCGAACACTACCAGCGGGTCGCTGTCCTCGGGCATGGCGTCGAGGAAACGGTTGATGGTGTTGCGGCTCACGACGTTGCGCTGGGCGAGGGAGCCGAAGCAAACGGCGCGGGTGCGGCCGGCGAGCTCCTCGAGGCGTATGTTGTAGGGGATGTTGTCCCAGGCCACGTTCTCTTTGATTTCGTACTGGGGGATGCCGGCGGGGTCGATTTCGACCTGCACAGTGCCGGTGGGGTAGGGTACGGTCTCGATGAGGTACTTGACGCCTTTGTCGTTGAAGTTGTCAAGAAGTTCATGGCCGAGGGCGTCGTCGCCAACGGCGCTGACGGCGCAGCTGTCAAGTCCGAACTGGGAGATGTGGTATGCGAAGTTGGCGGGTGCGCCACCGATTTTCTTGCCTTCGGGCAGTACGTCCCACAGGGCCTCGCCCATGCCGACTACTATTCCTTTGTTGTTTTCCATTATTTTGCGGTTTTGATTTTCAGAGTGTAGAACATAAGGTATGCCACGCCGAGCAGCATCACGGCCACGGCGCCGGCCTGGCCGCCGGTGGCGTCGGAAGCGTAGCCCATGGCCAGGGGGAAGATGGTTCCGCCGAAGAGGCCCATGATCATGAGGCCGGACACTTCGTTGCGTTCGTCGGGTGCGGCCAGCAGGGCCTGCGAGAATACGATGGAGAAGATGTTGGAGTTGCCGAAACCGATCATGCCCATTGCGGTGTAGAGCACGGTCTGGTTGTCGAAGCCGATGAGCATGCCCATGGCAGCGAGCAGCAAGATGACGCTGAAGCCGAAGAAG
>JAIDUY010000200.1 GCA_029059965.1 Muribaculaceae bacterium | reverse complement strand
GCACCGCACCGTGCGGGCGCCGGGCAGCAGGGTCGCGGGGTCGGAGGCGAGGGGCGCGTTGCGCTCCAGATAGTCCATGCCGCCATGACATCCGCGGGCGAGCCAGGCCTGCAGCAGGATGCGGTCGGCGGCGGGCACTTCGGCACAGGCGCATACTCCGGCTGCGCAGGCTCCGGCCTCGGTGAGCATGCCCTGCAGCATCCCGGGCGTAGGACTACATAGGAATGGGTGCGAACTCATAGCCTTGCTCGAGGAGCCATTCTATGGCCTTGGGGAGGGCATAGCGCAAGTTGCGCGAAGCCTTGAGCGAATCATGGAACACGATGATGGAGCCGTTGCGTGCATAGCGGCGCACATTGGCCAGCACCTGCTCGCCGTCGAGCTTGCGGGAGTAGTCGCGGGTGACGAGGTCGTACATTATGATGTTGTAGTGCAGCCTCAGCGCCTTGGACTGTTTCCAGCGCAGAAGCCCGTGGGGAGGGCGGAAGAGGGGGCTGTCGATGAGTTCGCCGGCCTGAGCGACATCGCGCAGGTAGCGCACGGCACGCACCTTCATGCCCTGCATGTGGTGCATGGTGTGGTTGCCGTAGCTGTGTCCGCGGCGGCGCACTTCCTCGAGCAGCTCCGGATGACGGCGTACGTTGTCGCCGACCATGAAGAATGTGGCCTTGATGCCGTAGCGGTCGAGCAGGTCGAGCACCCATGGAGTCTCCTCGGGGATGGGGCCGTCGTCGAATGTGAGGTAGACGACGGGGCGTGAGCCTCGCCTCTTGATACGCCAAACCGCCTCCGGAAAGAGGAGGCGGTAAAGCAATGGAGGTTGTTCGATAAGCATTTGCTGAGATTCGGTTGGTGACTCATCGTCCGTGGAGCTGGGTCCACTGCTCGGCGGTGAAGCCGAAGCGGCGCATCAGGTCGTTGCTGATGGCCATGGGGTCGGTCCCCGAGGCTTCGTGGAGACGGAGCATGGAGATGGCGTGTCCGATAATCTCCTGGTCCTCGGGAGCGTAGTGGGGCAGTTCGGCCTCGAGCTCGGCGGCAGTATAGCCGTTGATGTATATCATCGGGGCGATAATCCAGTCCTCCTGTATGTCCATCTTCCTGAGCGCCTCGAGGTCGGCCTGCAGGTCGGCTTCGGAAGCGATGGCGGGGTTGGCCATGAGGATGCGGCACTTGTTGGCAAGTGCCACGGCCTCGGCGAGATAGCTCATTGCATAAGTCTCGGAACGTCCGAGGGCAATGCGGTCGGCGGGCGAAAGCGAGGCACCGTAGCGGATGTACTGGGCGTAGCGGTCGGCCTCGGTGCTGGCGAGGTCGAAGGCAGTCTGCAGGTCGGCCTCGTTGCCGTCGGCAAAGTAGAGGTCGAGGTAGGAGTCGGCGATGTAGAGTCCGAGCATGCCGTCGTAGGGAGTTGCGTCGGCGGGGAGCTTCGTGCGGATGATGTCCATGAGCTGGCGCGCCATGTCGGCCTGAATCTCAGGTTCTTCCATGCCGGCATTGCGTGCGGCATTGCGTGCGGCCTCGGATGCGGGCACATCGGGCATTGTCAGCAGGTTCTCGGCCACGGTGTAGATGCCCGAACGGAGCGAAGCCACCATGCGTCGCACGGTCTCGTCGAGATAGAGGTCGGCACCCTCGCGGTCGAGGCCGCCCCAGCGGTAGTCGGTCACGATGTTGCGGTAGGCCTTCTGAGCGGTGACATTGTAGGGGCTGCGCTGGTCGATGCCTGTCACCTCGTTGGCCAGGCCTGTGGACGAGAGGTAGGGCGTCAGACCGAGGTAGTAGCTTGTGGGCACTGTCGTGGCGAAGTATGCGGGACGGCTCCAGCCCCGGGCCACGGAGTTGGCAATGATGTCGAGCGAGAGGGTCTTGCTCTGATTGATGCCGCTGCCGAGGCGCGACAGGTCGGTGGTAAGGTCGGAGACGTAGGGAGCGACGTAGAGGCTGTCGAAAGCGGCGTCGCCCGTGCCGTAGCGCTTGAGGGCCTGTTCGGCGTCGACGGGCATGAAGACGTTGGGGCTGGTCATGTAGGGCGCGCCGTAGAGACGCTCGTCGCTGCCATAGAGGCTGTCGAGCGACAGGAACACATTGGTGAGCAGTCGGTTGCGCGGCACGACGAAATTATAGCCGAGTCGTTCGTAGCGCCAGTCCTGCGGAGTGGCCGACATTGGCACGGCTCCGGCCTCGTAGCTGGGATATGTCATCTGGTTGGCATACCAGTCGGTGGTGAGGTAGGACAGGTTGACAACGCGGACGTCGGTGCGGAAGCCTTCGACTTCCTGAGCGTACCACAGGGGGAAGGTATCGTTGTCGCCGTTGGTGAATATGATTGCGTTGGGATCGAGCGAGCTGAGGTAGTTGAAGCCGAAGTCGCGGGTGGTGTAGCGTCCGGAGCGGTCGTGGTCGTCCCATGTCTGGCTGACCATCTGCACGGGAACTGCCACTGCCACGACGGCGGCGACTGCTGCTGCGG
>JAIDUY010000020.1 GCA_029059965.1 Muribaculaceae bacterium | reverse complement strand
AGCGCGAGCTCGTTGGCGATGAGGTCGTAGACGGTTGCGGGATGTATGGCACCGTCGGCGTCGGTCAGGTCGGCGATGTAGCACATGCCGTAGCGCACGAGGTAGCGAGCAAGCATCTCCTCGAAAGGCCGCAGGTGGGTGTCGCGCAGGTCGAGCAGCGGTGCGTCGGGCACAGGCGCCGCTTCGGGCTGTGCGGCTGCGGCAGCAGCGGCATCGGGAGCCATTGCAGACGGGTCGGCGGGTGCGGCGGGAGCGGATACGCCGAGGTCGCGCACGCTGTCGCGGGCTGCCTGACGCTGACGCTCCTTGTATTCCTCTTCGTGACGCCGGGTGATGAAGATGTTGAGCTGTCGCAGCAGCACCTCCTCGTTGAGTCCGAGAGTACGCGAGCATTCGCTCAGGTACTCCTGACGCTTGACGGGCTCGTCGACACAGGCGACGGTCTCGAGGATGACGTTGATGACCTTGGCGCGGGCCGTGGGGTCGGAGGCGTCGACGTCCTTCATCAGCACGGCTGTCATGAAGGCTATGATGTCGGTCTCGTGCGTACGGAGATACTCCTCGACTTCGGACGACGAATGGCTCTGAGCGAATGAGTCGGGGTCGTCGCCCGGCGGCAGGCTGAGCACCTTGACGTTCATCTTCTCGGCAAGGAGCATGCGTATGCCTCGCAGCGAGGCCTTGATGCCCGCGGCGTCGGCGTCGTAGATGAGGGTTATGTTGTCCGAGAAGCGGCGCACGGCGCGAATCTGGCCTTCGGTGAGCGAGGTTCCGGAGGATGCCACAACGTTCTCTATTCCGGCCTGATGCATGGAGATGACGTCGAGGTATCCCTCGACCATGATGCACTTGTCGGCGCGGGCAATGGCGCTCTTGGCCTGGAAGAAGCCGTAGAGCTCGAGGTTCTTCCGGTAGATGACGCTTTCGGGCGAATTGACGTACTTGGCTATGCTCTTGTCGGTGCGCATGGTGCGCGCGCCGAAGCCCACCACGCGGCCCGAAACGCTGTGGATGGGGAAAATCACACGGCCGCGGTAGCGGTCGTAGAGGCTGTCGCCCGCGCCCTCGCGGTGGCTGACGCCTGCGAGGCCTGTGGCCGTCAGGTACTGCCTTGCGAAGCCCGCGGCCTCGGCGGCCTTGATGAGGTCATCGCCTCGGTCGATGGCATATCCGAGGTGGAAGCGGGCAATCATCGCGTCGCTGAGCCCGCGGTGGCGGAAGTAAGGCATGGCCACGCTCTGCCCCTCGGATGTCTCGAGGAGGTTGTGACGGAAATGTTTTAGCGCAAACTCATTGAGGGCGAGCATAGCCTCGCGCTCGTTCTGCTGGCGGCGTTCGTCGTCGGTCTGCTCCTTCTCGACAATCTCGATGTTGTACTTGCGGGCGAGGTAACGGAGAGCCTCCTGATAGCTCATCTGCTCGTGCTCCATGATGAAGTTGACGGGCGAGCCGCCCTTGCCGCAGCTGAAGCACTTGCAGATGTTGCGGGCCTTGTTGACCGAGAAAGAAGGCGTGCGCTCGTTATGGAAAGGGCACAGACCCTTGTAGTTGGCGCCCGAACGGCGCAACTTGACGAAATCGCTCACCACCTCGACGATATCGGCCGTGTCGAGGATGCGCTGTACTGTTTCCTGGTCTATGCGTGGCATTGCAGAAACAAAGTTACAAAACCTTTGCCAAAGCGCAAAATCATTAGAGCCGGTTCCCCAATATTTGTTAACGCTGGGGCGGTCAAGCGTCGTGCAGATGTGTTCGCGCAGTGAGGGA
>JAIDUY010000002.1 GCA_029059965.1 Muribaculaceae bacterium | reverse complement strand
ACCCCGACTTCTTCGAGATACGCGGCGAGATAGTGCTGCCTTGGGATGCCTTCGAGCGCCTCAACGCAGAGCGCGCCGCCGCGGGCGAACCCGCCTTCGCCAACCCGCGCAACGCCGCCGCCGGCACCCTCAAGCTACTGAATTCCGCCGAGACCGGACGCCGCGGGCTCGACGCCTACCTGTATTATCTCCTCGGCGAGAATCTGCCCTACGACAACCACTACGACAACATGATGGCCGCACGGCGCTGGGGCTTCCGCGTGTCGGAGGCCATGAAGCCGCTGCACTCGCTGCATGAAGTCGACGCCTACATAGCGCACTGGGACAGCGCCCGCAAGGAGCTGCCCGTCGCCACGGACGGCCTTGTATTCAAAGTCAACTCGCTGCGTCAGCAGCTCAACCTCGGCTTCACGGCCAAGTCGCCCCGCTGGGCCGTGGCCTACAAGTTCGCCGCCGAGCGCGCCGCCACGCGCCTGCGCTTCGTGTCGTTCGACGTTGGGCGCATGGGCATCATCACTCCCGTCGCCAATCTGGAGCCGGTGCTGCTGTCGGGCACGGTGGTGAAGCGCGCGTCGATGCACAACGACGACATCATGCAGGCCCTCGGGGTGCACGAGGGCGATATGCTCTACGTGGAGAAAGGCGGCGAAATCATCCCCAAAATCACCGGTGTCGACCTTGCCGAGCGCCTGCCCGGCGCCGAGCCCGTGCGCTTCGTGAGCCATTGTCCCGCCTGCGGCACACAGCTTGTGCGCGTCGAGGGCGAGGCAGCGTGGATATGCCCCAACCGCAACGGCTGCCGCCCTCAGATTGTGGGCCGCATCGAGCACTTCGTGGGTCGCCGCATGATGGACATCGACGGCATGGGCGAGGAAACCGCCGCGCTGCTCGTCGAAAAGGGCCTCATCGGCAATATTGCCGACCTCTACGACCTGCGTCCCGAACAGATTTCCAAGCTGCCCGGCCTGGGTGTGAAGAGCGCCATGCGCCTTGTGGAAGGCATAGCTGCCAGCCGCGAGGTGCCCTTCGAGAGAGTGGTGTACTCGCTGTCGATACCCTATGTGGGCGAGACGACAGCGCGCAAGGTGGCGCGTGCCGCCGGCGACATCGACCGCCTGATGGGCATGAGCGCCGCCGAGCTTGAGGCCGTCGAGGACGTGGGCCCGCGCATAGCCGCCACGATAGTGGAATACTTCGCCGACGAGGCCAACCGCGCCATCGTCGAGCGCCTGCGCGCCGCGGGAGTGCGGATGTCGACCGACTTCGTCCCCGCCGCCACGGGCGACCGCCTGGCGGGCAAGACGATAGTCATCAGCGGAGTGTTCAGCCTGCACAGCCGCGACGAGTACAAGGCGATGATAGAGGCCAACGGAGGCAAGAACTCAGGCAGCATATCGCGCAAGACCGACTTCGTGCTCGCGGGCGAGAATATGGGTCCTTCCAAACTCGAGAAAGCCCGTTCGTTAGGCATACCCGTCATCGACGAGAACGAGTTCCTGGCGATGCTGAACAGCGGAGAATGAGTCTTTTTAATATTCATTAAGGACACCGGAATGAGATAAACAGGCGTGACGGCGGTATGTTATGCAGACGATGCTAAAGTCGTCCGTTCAAAACAAACCGCCGTCATGAAAAAATCCATTCTCCTTCTCCTTGCTCTTGCCGTCGCAACCACGGCATCCGCTACAGCCGACAATGTGTCGACCCGCCTGCTCGAGCGCTTCGTGCGCTACGCCGCCATAGACAGCCAGTCGGCCACCGACAGCACGATAACCGCCGGTCAGCTTGCCATGGCCGCCACGCTCGCCACGGATGTGCGCGGCATGATACCCGCGGGCAGCGGCGCCATAGTGGAAGTGTCGCCCGAGGGCTACGTCTACGTCAGCATACCCGCCGATGCCGGAGTCGACAGCCCGACCTTAGGCATCAGCTGCCACCTTGACGTCACCCCCGAGGCGCAGGGCGGCACCATACGCCCGATAGTCGACCGCACCGACGGCCGCACCATAGTGCGCACCGACGGCACGACCCTGCTCGGCGCCGACGACAAGTGCGGCTGCACCATAGCGATGGAACTCATCGATGCCCTCCTTAACGACGACAGCCTGAAACATGGCCGTGTGCTGTTCGCTTTCTGTCCCAACGAGGACGTCGGCCGCGCCGCCGACGGCATAGACACCGCGCGATTCTCGCCCGACATACTGTTCGACCTCGACGGCCCCGGCGGCGAGACCGTGACCCGGTCCAACTTCACCGCGCGCGGCTTCAACGTGCGCTTCAAGGGGCGCGACGCCCATCCCGCCGACGCCAAGGCCCAGCATATGGGCGACGCCGTCGCCGCCGCCGCGACCTTCATCGCCTACTTCCCCGTGGAATATCGCCCCGAACGTACCGAAGG
>JAIDUY010000199.1 GCA_029059965.1 Muribaculaceae bacterium | reverse complement strand
TCCTTCCGATTCTCCTCTCGGTAGACACCGTTGCCTCGGACTATGCGCTTCCCGCTATCGGGGCGCGCTCGGGACTTCCACCCGTTAGATTATGCCCATGTCGGGCGAACAAAAAGTCGCCGGCGGCGAATCTGTAATGATTTGCCGCCGGCGCTTTTGGGGATTATGGTCTGCGTCAGACACCGACCTCGGCGTCCCACACAAAGGCACGCAGCCCGAGTTTGGGACGCTCGTCGTTCATCTCGCGCAGCGCTGCCAGAACGTTGGCGGCGCGACGGTCCTCGACGACGGTGATTATGGCGCCTGCCAGCGAGGGCCACGCATGACTGCCGTAGTGCGGCTCGCCGTCGACGCTTCCGCGGCCGGTCACCTGCCCCAAGGACGTGAATCCGCGACAGTTGTTGCGTTCAAGCATCTCGACGATGCGCTCGTAGTGTGCCTGGTCGAAGGCTATGAATATGCTTTTCATTTTGCGTTGGCGTTTTTGGCGTGAATACGATGGAGTTTACGACGGGCCTTGCGGATGTCGCGGGCTGCGAACACACAGTAGAGGACAGGCACGAAGAGCAGCGTCAGGATGGTCGAGAAAGTCAGACCGCCGATTACCGCCGTACCCATGGGGCGCCACATCTCGGCGCCCTGTCCGGTGCCCACGGCCATGGGCACCATGCCGAGGATGGTGGTCAGCGTGGTCATGACCACAGGACGGAGTCGGCTCTCGCCGCCCAGAATCACCGAACGGCGTATGCTCATGCCGCGCTCACGGTTAAGTGAGATATAGTCGATGAGTACGATACCGTTCTTCACCACGATACCGATAAGCATGATGGCGCCGATCATACTCATCACGTTGAGAGTGTGTCCGCTCAGATAGAGGATGATGAACACGCCCGAGAACGCGAACAGGAGCGACGTCATGATGATGCCCGGGTAGGTGTAGCTCTCGAACTGGGCCGCCATCACGATGTAGACCAGAATGATGATGAGCACGGCCAGAGTGAGGAGGTCGCGGAACGAATCCTGCTGGTCCTCGTAGCTGCCGGACAGCTCGATGCTGATGCCCTGCGGAAGATCCATATTGCTGAGGGCTGCCTGACTGGCCTCCACAACCTGGCTCATGGGCACGTCCTGCACGGTGGTGCTGACGGTGACGACGCGCTCGCGGTCCTTGCGCTCGATGGTCGGGGGGCTGAAACGCTCGACGACGGTGCCGACGTCGCGGACACGCACTGCCGTACCCGTATTGTTGTAAATCAGGATGTTCTCGATATCCTCAATCGAAGTACGGTTCTCAGGGGCATACATCACCTTGATGTCGTATTCCTCGCCGTCCTCGCGGAAGCGCGAGGCAAGCTGACCGTTGATGCGGTTGCGCAGATAGGTGGCCGCGGTGCTGAGGTTGAGGCCGTAGAGCGCGAGCTTCTCGCGGTCGAAGTCGACCTGATACTCAGGCTGGTAGTCCGAACGCGAAATCATCACGTCCGCTGTGCCGGGGATAGCGTGCAGGGCATTCTGAAGCATTCGGGCTGCGGAGTCGGTCTCGGCGAAGTCGTAGCCATAGATTTCGTAGTCGATGGTGGCCTGGCCGCCCATGCTGCCGCCCATGCCGCCTACCATCACCTGCGCTTTCTTGAACTCGGGATAGTCGCGCAGGTCGGCGCGCATCAGGTTAGCTATTTCGGTGATTTTGCGCTCGCGGTCGCCTGGGTCGGTCAGACGGATATTCATGCTGACGATATGCGGGCCGTTGTCGCTCAGCGAGGCGAAGGTGTTGTCGCTCGATGCCGTACCGGAGGTGTAGTTGATGGTCATGATTTCCGGATAGTCGCGGCGCCACTGCTCTACCAGTCGCTCGGTCACCTCATTTGTGATTTCCACACGAGTGCCGATGGGCATTTCGAGGTTCACGCGCAAACGGGCGTCATCGGCGGTGGGGAAGAACTCGGTGCCAACGCTGCGCATCAGCACCAGCGAGCCGAAGAAAGTGGCCATACAGATGATGAATGTCACTGTCTTGTGGCTCACCACCCATTCCAGCAGGCGTCCGTAGCCGCGGTCGAAGGCATCGAGGCCGCGGTTGACGGGAGTGAAGAAGATCGTGTAGAGGCGTCCGTGGCTGTTGGTGCGTCGCAGCAGCTGGCTGCAGAGCATCGGGGTGAGGCTCAGGGCGCAGACGGTGGAGATAATCATCATGATGGTCACCATCCAGCCGAGCTGGCGGAAGAGTACGCCGGTCATGCCGGTCACAAGGGTCAGCGGGAAGAACACGGCGATGAGTGTCAGCGTCGAGGCCACTACCGACACAGCCACCTCGTTGGTGCCGTGCACGGCCGCCTGCTTCGGGTCGGAGCCGCGCTCGATGTGGGTCGTCACATTCTCGAGCACCACGATGGCGTCGTCCACAACCATACCGATTGAAATCGACAATGCCGACAGCGACACGATGTTAAGCGTATTGCCCGTGGCATAGAGATAGATGAACGAGGCGATGAGCGAGATGGGGATAGTGATGGTGATGATGAGTGTGGCGCGCCAGCGGCCCAGGAAGAGGAACACTACAATCACCACGAACAGAAGGGCGTACATCACGGTCTCGACCAGCGAGGCGATGGTGTTGCGGATATTGTCCGAGGTATCGACGATGATGTCGAGCTTGACATCCGACGGCAGGCGCTCCTGCAGCGTCGGGAGCATGGCAAGCACCTTGTCGGAGATTTCGACGCTATTGGCGCCGCTCTGCTTCTGAATGACAATCATGGCACCCTGCTCGCCGTTGTTGTAGGTCTGCTGGGTGCGTTCCTCGAGCGAGTCGTCGACGCGGGCAACGTCGCGCAGGTAGATGCTGCGGCCGTTGTAGTTGCCCACCACGATGTTGTTCATTTCGGAGGCGTCGCTGAACTCACCCTGCACGCGCAGCGAATAGGTGTCCGAGCCGATATCGAAGGCACCGCCGGGAATGTTACGGTTCTCGGCGCCGATAATGTTGCCTATCTGCTCCACCGTCAGGTTGTAGGCTTCGAGACGGACAGGGTCGACATAGACGTGAATCTCACGCTTGGGAGCACCCGAAATCGAAACCGAGCCCACGCCGCTCACACGCGCCAGCGGGTTGGCGACGGCCTCGTCGAGGATTTTGTAGAGGCCCGGCATACTTTCTGTGGCGTTGACCGACAGAAGTATGATGGGAATCATGTCGGTCGAGAACTTGAAGATGATGGGCGTCTCGGCGTCGTCGGGCATCGACGATGAAACCATGTCGAGCTTGTCGCGCACGTCGTTGGTGAGCACGTCGATGTCTTCGCCGTACTCGAACTCGAGGGTGATGACGGAGATATTCTCGCGCGACTTGGAGGTGATGTGCTTGAGGTTGCTCACCGAGTTGAGGACGTTCTC
>JAIDUY010000198.1 GCA_029059965.1 Muribaculaceae bacterium | reverse complement strand
GTAGCGGACGGGGTCTACGTTGTAGTAGGCGCGGGCGATGGCAACGCTTACTTCAGCGTTCTTCTTGGCCAGATTCTGGGCGCGCTTGAAGTCGGCCTTGGCTGCGTCGTCATTGCCGTTGAGCAGAGCGAGGGCACCGATGCCGACATAGTTGTAGGGGTTGTTCTCGTCGGCGGCCATACCGGCGTCGAAGTAGCTCTGAGCCTGAGCCTTGTCGCCGTTGGCGAGTGCTACCTGACCCAGGTAGTAGTAGGCCAGCGAACGGTCGGTTCCGGAATCGTTGAGGGTACGTTCGAGAATTGTGCGGGCGTTGTCGTACTGACCGGCCTTGTAATACTCGATACCGTCTTTGTAACCTTGATTCTGGGCGCCGGCCACCAGGGTGCCGGCTACCAGCAGAGACAGAAGGAATTTAATTTTCATTACTCTGATTGACTTTGTTATTTAATTGATTTTTCTATTGCAAGATGTTGTCTGTCATTCCGGCAGCTCTACGCGCTGTATGGATACGTGTGCGGGCATGATGCCTGTCTTTATGATGATTTTCTGACCGATGGGGCCGGTGACGAAGGAGTAGAAGCCTCCGGCGACGTTGCTGGTCGAGGCGGCGGTTATCATGTAGATGCTGCGGAAGAATGGATACGAGCCGTCGTAGATATACTGCTGGTACGGCTTGTACGCGCGCACTTCGTTGTCGCGGTTGATTTTAAGCACTTTGACGCGCTGTGTGAGCGTGGTGCCCATGACGGGACCTTCGGCAAGGACGCTCTGGGCGAGCTCCTCGCGGCTGATGTCGGCCGAATCCATGTCGGAGCTTATCCAGCTTACACCGAGTACGCCGATGGCGTTCTTGTTGCGCTCCACGATGTTGAACACTTCGGGGATGCTGCCTGCCGAGTAGACGTTCTCGCCGAGGTTTCCGCCGTGCAGCACGCTGTCGCGCAGATATGTTCCGAGGCTCGAACCTGTTTGGTCGACTATGACACGGATTGCGCCCAGGTCGCTGGGCTCGAGGTCGTTCCACTGCGTGGTGCGACCGGAGATGATGTCGGCGATTTCGCTGACGGTGAGTTTCTCGCAGGTATTCTCGGGATTGACGATGAATGCGATGGCATCGACGGCAATGCGGGCGGAGCGGACATTGACGTTGGCATTACGCTCGTTGCGGTATTTGGCCGTCAGGGCGCGTCTTTCCTCGGGGGTGATGTCTCGGGCAGCAACGATGGTGCGGGTGTTCATGGTGAACAGCGAGTCGAAGGCTTCTGTCTGTGTGGCATAGCGCACAAGCAGATGGGCGTCCGGGTACTGGTACTCGAACACATCCACTTCCTGCTCGAAGATATTCTCGAATGTATTGTCGCATACGAAAGTGGCCGTTCCCGATGTCGAGGAATTGCCCTTTTTCTGCGGCTCGATGCAGGAAACGGCGCCGAGGCCAAGTGCCACGGCTGCCGCTCCAAGTATTAGTTGCGAAACTTTGTTCATGTGTCCTCAGATACTTGAGTCAATACCGGCCACCTGACGGTAGGCGCGCCAGATACCGTAGATTATTAACATCACTCCTACGACGTAGCGTGTCCATGCCCAATCACCTTCCCATCCGAAGTAGTTGATGAGAAGCAGCACGCCCATGCCGACGTAGACTATTATCATGATTATGCCGAATACGGAACGCAGCACTTTGTTGGGGCGCGGGGTCGAAGTACCTTCTTCTTCGCGCTGACGACGGCGTTCTTCAGGTGTTGGGATGTGAGAATCTTCCATGTCTTTC
>JAIDUY010000197.1 GCA_029059965.1 Muribaculaceae bacterium | reverse complement strand
ACGCCGCACCGTACACAATAGATTCGGCCTGGCTGAGCCGCGTACATGAAGTGGTCGACTATGCATACGGCAATGGAATGTATGTGATTATCAATACCCACTGGGACGGCGGATGGCTTGAACTCCACGCAAACGCCGCCGACTGCGAGGCTGTCGTGAAGAAAGAGAAAGCCATCTGGACGCAGATCGCCGACGAATTTGCCGACTACGGTCAGCGACTGATTTTTGCGGGCAACAATGAGATTCGAAACAAAGTAGGCGCGAACGAGAACTGGGGCATGCCCTCGGCCGACGAACGCAGGGCTCTCGAAGCCTACAACCAGGCCTTCGTCGATGCCGTCCGCGCCACCGGCGGCAACAATGCCCTGCGCAATCTTGTGGTGCAGTCGTGGTGCTGCAACCCTTGGCGGGCACTCGACGCACTGACCATGCCCTCCGACCCGGCAGACTCGCATCTCCTTGCCGAAGTACATTTCTACGACCCCATGGACTTTACGCACACAGATAAAAAGCTGAAATACTGGGGATACAGAAAAGGCTACCATACAGCCGACAACATCAACCAGGAGGACTACATCGACAATCTGTTCGGAATGCTGAAAGCCGGACTGGTCGACAAGGGCTATCCCGTGATACTTGGCGAATACGGAACTGTCTGTCATTCAGTCTCCGACAAAAGGATAAAAAGCTCCGAGAGGTACTATCTTGAATATGTGACCAAAGCGGCAAAAGACAACGGCCTCGCGCCGTTCTACTGGGACAACGGCCAGCCGCAGAAAGGCACCTTCGGCATATTCAACCGCCATTCAGGCTCCGTTGCCGTTCCTCACATGCTGCACGGAATACTTCAGGGAGCCTGCGAAGGCAATTATCCCCGCTGACAGCTAAGCAGATGAATGAGGCTTTCAGGATAGAGGAGATTACGGACGGCAAGGAGCGCTTCATGGAGCTTCTGCTTGTTGGCGATGAATCGGCCGACATGATTGCGCGTTATCTGCATGACGGCAGACTTTTCGCGGCCTTTTCCGGCGGAACGTCGATTGCAGTCTGCGTCGTTTGCGAGCTCGGAAGCGCGACGGTGGAAGTCAAGAATCTGGCAGTACGCAGCGAGTACCGGCGCCGCGGCCTCGGCAGGGCAATCCTCGGACATGTGGAGAAACTATATCCCGGCCATCGGCTGACGCTCGGCACCGGAGAGACACCGTCAACTTTAAGATTCTATCGTAACTGCGGGTTCCGCTATTCGCACACAGTCAAGGACTTCTTTACCGACAACTATCCCGAGCCCATAATCGAGGAGGGCGTGCTCCTCAAGGACATGATTTATCTGACAAAAGAATCTGGCAGGGAGTAAAGTACTCGCTGCAAGCCTTGCCGGGGCGCTCGGGCTACTTCGCTGTCAGTTCGGCGATGACGGAGCTGTCGAAGCGGTCGGCGAGGTCGTTGATGTAGATGGACTTCAACTTGATGTACCAGTAGTACAGCACTAAACATCCTAGTATATCAAACATGTACTTACCGGCGATGTTCGAACTCA
>JAIDUY010000196.1 GCA_029059965.1 Muribaculaceae bacterium | reverse complement strand
ACACCGGCGGCTCGGGCAGCTATGAGAGCATCAGCTGGCGCCGCCCCGGCTCGGGCACCTACGACGTCTTCGTGCGCGTCCGCGGCACCGTATCCGGCAGCGGCATCCCCGTCAAGGTCGTTGTCAAGAACGGTTCCAACACCACCACCTACTCCACACGCATCACCAAGAGCGGCTCCGACATGAAGGACGTGCGCATCTGCCAGCTCTCCTACTCCGGCGGTTCGTCGGGCAGCTCCTCGGGCAGCTCCTCGGGCAGCTCCGCACCCACCACCTATGCCAACGGCAGCGGCAGCTCCTACAGCAGCGGCAACACCGTTAGCTCCTACATAGAGGCCAATACCTCGACAGCCTACGACAGCCAGGCCGTCAGCCGCGCCAACAACGTCGGCCGCAGCGGCTCGCTCAAGGTGACGCTCATGTGGGACTTCAGCGGCGACTGCGACCTCATCGTCAACCAGGCCAACGGAACCGATATCTATTACGGCAACTCCTCCGACAGCAGCTACGGCGCCCGCTACAGCGGCGACCAGACCGGCGGCTCGGGCAGCTACGAAAGCATCAGCTGGAGCAACCCCGGCAACGGCATCTACGACGTGTTCGTGCGTGCCCGCAGCGTGCCCGGCAGCGGCGGCGTGGTCAAGGTCGTTGTCAAGAACGGCTCCAACACCACCACCTACACAACCCGTATCTCCAAGAGCAGCAGCGACTACAAAGACATCCGCATCTGCCAGTTCAGATACTGACGCACCCCCTCATACACACCGACAAGGCCCGGCGCAAACCGGGCCTTGTCTTTTCAATTCTCAATTAAAAATGCATAATGTATAATTGAATTGAGAATTTAGAATGCATAATTATGGATTCTCATCCCAATCCGCCCCCTAAATCCTAAAACCTAATTATGCATTATGAATTTTAAATTCTAAATTCCCAAAAATCTAAAGCCTATCGCCTAAAACCTAATTATGCATTATGAATTTTAAATTCTAAATTCCCTAAAACCTAAAGCCTCTCCATCATTTCCGCGGGTGTCAGACCTGACT
Source organism: Muribaculaceae bacterium (assembly GCA_029059965.1). GTDB lineage: Bacteria > Bacteroidota > Bacteroidia > Bacteroidales > Muribaculaceae > CAG-873. Next base: position 1,370 of record JAIDUY010000196.1, on the reverse strand, counting down.
GAGGATGGCGCCAGTCGGGCAGCAGCTGCGACATTGGAAGGAGGACAAAACGGCGCTCCGACATTGCCGGATGCGGCAGGGTCAGGCGGGGCGAACAGAAGCAGATGGCGTCGACAGCGATAATGTCGATGTCGATTTCGCGGTCGCGGTAGGAGCCGTCGGGATTGCGGTGCGGCATAGCCGAGAGGCTGCGCTCTATGGCCTGCGTGATGTCGAGCAGGCCGTGCAGGCCCTCGTCGGTCCACGGCTGCGACATCTCGAAGCTCACCGTCAGCCCGACATTGACAAAAGGATTGTCGGACACGAAGCCCTGGGGCATGCTCGTCACAGGCTCGGCCACGCGCACGACGGCGCCGTAGCGGTCGAAGGCCGAAGACAAGGCGGCGACTGCCTTGCCGATCATGGCATGGCGGTCGCCGCTGTTCGAGCCCAGACTGAGGTAGACATTGGCAGTCATGGCAGTCAGGTATGTTATGGACGATGAGTCAGTCGGATGGGAACACCCGCATCAGTCGATGCTGGTGCGCGCCACTTCCTTCTCCTCGAAGGCCTCGACAAGGTCGCCGATCTTGAGGTCATTGTAGCCTGCAATCGAAAGACCGCATTCGTAGCCGCTGAGAACCTCCTTGACGTCATCCTTGAAGCGCTTGAGCGAACCAAGTTCGCCGGTGTAGCGCACGATGCCGTCGCGGATGAGGCGCACCTTGCAGCTGCGCTTGATTTTGCCTTCGCGGACGATGGCGCCGGCGATGGTGCCGACCTTCGACACGTGGAAGGTCTCGAGAACCTCGGCCGTACCGGTGACTTCCTCCTTGATTTCGGGGGCGAGCATACCGGCCATGGCGTCCTTGACCTCCTCGATGGCCTGATAGATGACCGAATAGAGGCGGATTTCGACGCCGTCGCGCTCGGCGGCACGGCGTGCGGCCACGCTGGGGCGCACCTGGAAGCCGATGATGATGGCGTCGGAGGCTGCGGCCAGGGTGACGTCGCTCTCGGAGATTTCGCCGACGGCCTTGTGCAGGACGTTGACCTGAACCTCCTCGGTGGACAGCTTGATGAGGGAGTCGGACAGAGCCTCGATGGAGCCGTCGACGTCGCCTTTGACGATGATGTTGAGCTCCTTGAAGTTGCCGATGGCCTTGCGGCGGGCGATATCGTCGAGGGTAAGAATCTTGGTGGTGCGCAGACCCTGCTCGCGGGCGAGCTGCTCGCGCTTGTTGGCGATGTCGCGTGCCTCCTGCTCGGTTTCGAGCACGTTGAAGGTGTCGCCGGCGGTGGGGGCGCCGTTCAGACCGAGGATGAGCGCCGGAGTGGCGGGGCCGGCCTCCTTGATGCGCTGGTTGCGCTCGTTGAACATGGCCTTGACC
>JAIDUY010000195.1 GCA_029059965.1 Muribaculaceae bacterium | reverse complement strand
TCACGAAGGAGCCGCCGAATTCCTTGACGATGGAGCCGACGGATTTCTTGCCGGTGTTGTCGCCCACGGCCTTGTCGTTCGAGGGCTTCGGGAGGAAGAACAGGTGATAGATGGACACCAGTCCGAAGAAAGCGGCGCAGATGGCAACCGTCACCTTCCATGCGGGAGCCACACCGCCGCAGGGGCCTTCGAGGGCACCGGCGATGATGACCAGACCGCCCTGGCCGAAGATGCTGGCACAGCGGTAGAAGGTGGAGCGGATGCCCACGAACATGCTCTGCTGGTTGGTGTTGAGGGCTATCATGTAGAAGCCGTCGGAAGCGATGTCATGTGTGGCCGAGCAGAATGCCGTCAGAACATAGAAGAACAGTGCGATGGCAAAGGCGCTGACGGGCACGGCATGGTTGGCCATGGCTTCGCTCTCGGGCAGAGGCAGGGTAAAGGCGATGGAGGCAAGGCCGACGGCGATGCACATCTGCATGGTGACTGTCCACCAGCGTTTGGTGCGGATGATGTCGACAATGGGTCCCCAGAAGGGCTTGATGACCCAGGGCAGGTAGAGCCAGCCGGTGTAGAGCGCGGCCGAGGTTTCCGACATGCCCAGCTGGGTGAAGAGCACCATCGTCACCATATTGATGAATATGAACGGGATACCCTGTGCGAAGTACAGTGTCGGTATCCACACCCACGGATTCACTTTTGCAGATGTTTTCATTGATTGGTATAGTTGTGGATTGGGTTCTTTAGGGGTTTAGTATAGCTTTGTGAGGGTCGAGTCGTGGAAGTAGTGGGCGAGGATGCGGCGGTAGTCGTAGCCTTTGGCGCCCATGACGGCGGCGCCTATCTGGCAGAGTCCCACGCCGTGTCCCCAGCCGGCGCCGCGCAGGCGGAAGCTGACGGGCAGGCCGTCGGCGCCCGCGGGTCCGGGCTCGACGACGAAGGCCGAGCTGTAAAGGTGCGAGGTCGACAGGGTGCGGCGTATTTCGAGTTCCTTGCCGATGAGCATGGTGCGCTTGGTGCCGACGATGCGCATCTGCACGATGCGTCCGGAGGTGCCGCGCACGACGGGCTCCAGCGAGCGTATGCCGCCA
>JAIDUY010000194.1 GCA_029059965.1 Muribaculaceae bacterium | reverse complement strand
TGGACGCGGACGCTGATTTTTTTCGGACTTTTTTCTCCTGAATATACATTCGGCGGCGCTTCGGGCGAACCGACAGGCGTCGCCGATGTTATAATTTAAACACGTTTACTATTATGCGACAATACAGACTCTTTCTGGCGGCAGCAGCCTGCATGGGCGCCGCCCTCAGCGCCGGAGCGCAGAGCGCCATCGACGCCTACAACGTGAGCAGCAACCAACTGCGCGGCACGGCCCGCTTCGTGGCCATGGGCGGCGCATTCACCTCGCTCGGCGGCGATATCTCGACCTTGTCGCAGAATCCCGCGGGTATAGGTGTCTACCGACACAGCGACATCGGCTTTACATTCGACATCAGCGTGCGGAACTACAATTCCACCACCGAGACAACGAAGGAAAGCAACCGCCAGACCAAGGTCTACTTCGACAACTTCGGCTACATCGGCACAGTGCGGCTCAACGGCGCGCTCCGCACCTTCAACTGGGGCGTGAGCTACAACCGCCTGGCATCGTTCGACCGCCGTTTCAGCGGCTACAACAATCCGCAGGCTTCGTCGCTGACGAACTACATCGCGTCGTTCACAAACGGCACCGATTCGGGCGATATGCTCTTCAACAAGTCGGAGGACTACAACCCCTATCTGGACAGCAACGCCGACTGGCTGTCGATTCTGGCCTATAACTCGATGATGATCAACAACCAGTACTCGGACACCGAGTACACCGGTCTGCATCAGGGCACGAGCACGGCCGATGCGGAATATACCATCCACGAGACGGGCTACACCGATGAGTATAACATCGACTTCGGCGGTAATGTCAGCGACATTGTCTACTGGGGTCTTGGCGTGGGCATCGTAGACATGAATTTCTCCCGCAGATCCAACTACAGCGAGAGCATCGCCAATGCCCTTATCTACGACGGCAACGGCATGAACCTCGCCACCGGCAACGCCGGATTCGGCCTATACAACGACAAGTACATCAGCGGTACAGGCGCCAACCTCAAGTTCGGCGTAATCGTACGTCCCATCGATATGCTGCGCATCGGCCTGGCAGTGCATACACCCACATGGATGCACCAGACAAGCAGCGGCTACGGCGAAACCGAGTACAACTACACTCCCGAAGGCGCGACACGTCCCAATTCCGGACGCGAGTACACTGATAATTTCGAATACAACTGGCGCCTCAACACCCCGTGGCGCTTCATGGTCGGCGCCTCGCTCGTAATCGGCAACAAGGCTATCGTGAGCCTCGACTATGAGCGTGTGGCCTACTCCGACATGAAGGTCAAGTACCAGAGCTGGAACAACTGGGGCGACACCTACGTGGACGATGACAACGTGAATACTTCCGTCAAGGAGTACTTCAAGGCATCGGACATAATCCGCCTTGGCGTGGAATACCGCATCACTCCTTCGTTCAGCGCCCGCGCAGGCTACAACTATCAGACTACCAACGTGCGCGATGCCGCAATGAACGGCTCCACCGAAATCTATACCTCGGGTACCGACACAGGCTACAGCTTCTGTCTCTTATAAACAACAAACGCTCCCGACGATAAC
>JAIDUY010000193.1 GCA_029059965.1 Muribaculaceae bacterium | reverse complement strand
GTTGCCGTTGGCGCCGACGCCGTGGGCGAACATCATGGGCAGAAGGCCGATGACGAGGGCCAGCGAGGTCATCAGGATGGGTCGCAGACGGGCGCCCGCACCGGCGATGGCGGCGTTGACGATGCTCATGCCGGTCTGACGGCGTTCGAGGGCGAACTCGACGATGAGGATGGCGTTCTTGGCCAGAAGACCGATGAGCATGATGAGCGCAATCTGCAGGTAGATGTTGTTGCTTACTCCGAAAAGCTGTGCGAAGATGAAAGCACCGGCCAGACCGAAGGGCACCGACAGGATGACGGCGAAGGGCAGCATATAGCTCTCGTACTGTGCCGACAGCAGCAGATAGACGAACAGCAGACAGAGGCCGAAGATGGTAGCCGTGGCGTTGGAGGCGCCGCTGCCGGCTTCCTCGCGGGTCATGCCGGCATATTCGTAGCCGTAGCCCTGGGGCAGTGCCGTGGCGGCGATGCGCTCGACGGCGGCGATGGCGTCGCCGGAGGAGTAGCCGGGGGCGGGCTGGCCGGTCACGGAAATGGAGGTGAACATGTTGAAGCGGTTCATCAGGTCAGGACCGTAGACGCGGCGCAGGGTCACGAAGTTGGAGATGCTGGCCATCTCGGAGCCGTTGCGCACCTTGATGCTGTTGAGGGTCTCGGGGCTGACGCGGCTCTCGGGCGAGGCCTGCATCATGACGCGGTAGATTTTGCCGAAGCGGTTGAAGTTCGACACGTACATACCGCCGTAGTAGCCCTGGAGTGTCTGCAGGATGGTGGCGGGGCTGAGGCCGGCCTGCTTGGCCTTGGCGGCGTCGATGTCCACCATATACTGGGGGAACGACGGATTGAAGGTCGTGTAGGCCATCTGGATTTCGGGGCAGGCGTTGAGCTGGCCGAGGAAGTTCTGGACTACGCCGAAGAACTGGTTGATGTCGCCGCCGGTGCGGTCCTGCATCTTGAGCTCGAAACCGTTGGTCACGGAGTAGCCCGTAATCATAGGCGGAGCGAAAATCATGACGCGGCCGTCGCGCACGTGCTGCGACGTGAGGGCGTAGAGCTGGGCGATGACGTCGTCGGAGCTTTCGCCCTTGCCGCGCTCGCTCCAGTCCTTGAGCTTGATGATGAATGCACCGTAGGTCGGGCCCTGGCCGGCGATGAAGGAGTAGCCGTTGATCATCTCTCGGTTGAGGATGGCGGGGATAGTTCCGGCCAGCGAGTCAATCTGGTTGAGGACTTCGGCTGTGCGTTCCTGCGAGGAGCCGGCGGGCATGTCGACCATGGCGAAGATGGTACCGGTGTCCTCGTTGGGCACCATGGCCGACGGGGTGACGCGCATAAGCCACACGAGCACCACGATGGCTGCCACGACGGTGCCGAAGGAGATGAGCTTATGGTTGGCGAACCAGCTTGTGATGTGCTTGTAGCGCGACAGCAGACGGCCGAAGTTCTTCTCGAAGGAGTTCTGGAAGCGCTTGCCGAACAGGCCCATGACGCCGACGACTGCGGCAATCCACGAAACCACGCTCAGGATGACGTTGTGGAAGCTGAACCAGCCCATTACCATGGCGAAGATGGTGTAGGCAAGGAGCGCGAAGGTGATGAGAGGATGGATGTCGAGGGCGAACTTGCGCTTGTAGCGCTTGGTCATCACCTCGCGGGCGGCGGCGTTGGCGGTCTTGATGCGCTCGCCGAGGCTCTGCTGCCCGCCTTCGCCCTTGTGGGGCTTCAGGAAGATGGCGCACAGTGCCGGCGACAGCGTAAGGGCGTTCACGGCCGAGAAGGCGATGGCTATGGCCATGGTCAGACCGAACTGGCGATAGAACACACCGGCGGTGCCGGGCATGAACGACACGGGGATGAACACGAGCATCATCACAAGGGTGATGGAGATGAGCGCTCCGGCGATTTCGTTCATGGCGTCGATGGAGGCTCGGCGCGCGCTGTTGTAGCCCTGGTCAAGCTTGGCATGCACGGCCTCGACCACCACGATGGCGTCGTCCACCACAATCGCGATGGCCAGCACGAGAGCCGACAGCGTGATCAGGTTGATGGAGAAGCCGATGAGATTCATCATGAAGAAGGTACCCACGAGTGCCACAGGGATGGCGATGGAGGGGATGAGGGTGGAGCGGATGTCCTGCAGGAAGACGTAAACCACAAAGAACACCAGGATAAAGGCCTCGATGAGGGTGTGGATTACGGTGTTGATGGACGCGTAGAGGAAGTCGTTGTTGTTCATCGGCACCACGAACTGCGTGCCCTGGGGCAGGTCGCCGCGCAGACGGTCGACGAGCTTGAGACAGTCCTCGATAATCTTTGTAGCGTTGGAGCCCGGGGTCTGGAACACGATGGCCATGGACGACAGGTGACCGTCGCTCTTGTTGGCGAATCCGTAGGTCACACGGCCGAGTTCGAGGTCGGCCACGTCCTTGAGGTAGAGCACCTCGCCGTTGGCACCGGTGCGCACGACGATGTCGCCGAACTCCTCGGGAGTGGACAGACGGCCGCGGTAGCGCATGATGTACTGGAACGACTGGTTGCCCTGCTCGCCGAAGGCACCGGGAGCGGCCTCGATGTTCTGCTCGGCCAGGGCGGCGCTGATGTCCGAAGGCATCAGGTGGTACTGGGCCATGACTTCGGGCTTGAGCCACACACGCATGGAGTAGTCTGCGCCGAAGGCCATGACGTCGCCCACGCCGCTGACACGCTGCAACTCGGGGATGACGTTGATTTTCATGTAGTTGTCGAGAAACTCGGCACTATAGTTACCGGATTCGTCGACGAGGGCCACGCCAAGGAGCATCGAGGTCTGGCGCTTGCGGGTCTCGATGCCGACCTGGTTTACCTCGGCAGGCAGGAGGTTTGCGGCTGCCGACACGCGGTTCTGCACGTCGACGGCGGCCATGTCGGGGTCGAAGCCCTGACGGAAGTAGACGTTGATGGTGGCGCTGCCGGTGTTGGTGGCGGTCGACTCCATATAGGTCATGCCCTCGGCACCGTTGATGCTCTCTTCGAGAGGAGCGATCACCGAGTTGAGCACAGCGGCGGCATTGGCGCCGTTATAGGTTGTAGACACCGAGATTGTAGGCGGCGCGATGTCCGGATACTGGGTGACCGGGAGCGATGTCAGGCCGATGAGACCCAACAGCACGATGAAGATGGAAATCACCGTGGAGAGTACCGGGCGATTTATAAATGTATCAAGTTTCATTTTTCAGACTTCTTTATCGGTGGATTGTCCGTAATGGGTATGAAGTGGTTCAGACAATCTTTCAGTTAGCCTCTTTGGGAGTCACGGCAACGCCGGGACGTACAATGGTGCCGACGCCTTCGACAACCACGCGGTCGCCGGGGTTAAGGCCGGAAGTCACCACGAAAGTCTGGCCGTCGCTGTAGGGAGCGACTGTGATGGGTGTGCCGACTGCCACGTTGGAGTCGTTGAGCACAAAGACGTAGCGCAGGTCCTGCACCTCGTAGGTGGCGCGCTGGGGAATGGTCAGGGCGCCGGGAGTGCTGCGGGGGATAATCACCTGGCCGGTGTTGCCGCTGCGCAGACGTCCGTCGGGGTTGGGGAAGATGGCGCGGGCGGAGGCGGCGCCGGTGCTGTTGTCGATTACGCCCGACACGGTGGCCACGCGGCCCTCGAGGGGATAGATGCTGCCGTCGGCGAGCTGAAGCTTCACGGCGGGGAAGGTGGCGGTGGGGTTGGCTCCGTCGGCGCCGAGCTCAAGCAGGTCGCGCTCGCTGAGCGAGAAGTAGGCGTAGACGTCGCTGATGTCGCTGATGGTGGTCAGAGGGCTGCCCGAGGGCGATGCCAGCGAGCCTTCGCGGCTGGGGATGGTGCCCACGACGCCGTCGCTGGGAGCGGTGACTACGGTGTAGGTCAGGTTCTTGCGGGCGGTGACGAGTGCTGCCTGGGCTTGAGCCAGAGCCGCACGGGCCTGGGCGAGCTGATTGGCGGCAAGCTGCCACTCGGTCTCGCTGATGATATTTTTCTCAAGGAGTCTCTTCTTGTTCTGTTCGGTGATTTCGGCGGTCGAGACGGCGCTGCGGGCGCTGTTGACATTGGCCTCGGCCTGGTCGACGGCGGCCTGGAACTGCACCTGGTCGATGGTGAACAGGGGCTGGCCCTGACGCACGCGCTGACCCTCGTCGACATGGACAGCGGTGATGAAGCCCGTTACCTGCGGGCGGCTGGCGATGTCGGTCTTGCCCTTGACGGTCGCGGGATAGGCGCTTTGGAATTCGGCATCGCCCGGGTCTACGGTCATTACAGCGATTTCGGGGGCGGAGGGTGCGCCTTGGGCGCCGGCATTCTTGCCTCCGCACGAGCTCAGCAGACTCATGCCAAGGCCCAGGAGGGCGGCAAGGCTGGTCAGCGTTAACACTTTGCTTTTCATATTCTTTATCTTGATTGCTTGTATTTGCGATGAATAGACAGACTTGTTGTTGTCCACTAATTGAAAATCGCTGCAAAGTTACTCAATTAATTTCACAGGCAATTTCACCAAATGCCAATAAAATTGTCCTTTAAGGGAACACGCCAAGTTAAAAGTTGCAAAACCTGCGTATGTGGAAGTAACTCCTCCGCAACGTGGCGTCCGGCAGAAAGCCGACTTACGTTACCGACCCATATTCCACCTCGTCAAGCTATGCGCCTGAACTTTTTGCAAGCTCTCCGGCTCAATTTAACATATGCACAGATATTCCTGCTTTCGGCTTGACTTTCGGCTTGACGGCTTAATTCACATTTTTAACACATATTTTTTTGACATATGTGAAAAAAATTATAATTTTGCGGCGGAAACGTGACCAGAGTCGAGTATGGCGTGCAGTCAATGCCGTCTTTGTTAATTTTCTCTCCTCATCCCCTTATTTTCGACGTCTGCGCTCACCGCTCCCGGCTCTCTCCGACGAGGCCGCGAGACCGGCGATAGTGCCGTGTGCTCGTCCGACTCAGAATCATGGACATTAAATAGTTGTTTTATAGATAATTGTGTATTAGAAACGGGACGTCGTGAGACGCCCCGTTTTTAATTCTTCATGTCTGTGCACGGAATGCTTACTCCACAATCAGGACGAAGCCGTTCAGAATGCTGTCGGCGAGTTCGATTCCCTCATAGCGACCCTGATATTTCACCAGACACGACGGCGTCAGGCCGTGCCAGTCGTCGGTGCGTACGGGGTTGGACCAGCGCAGATTCACCTTGCCGCCCTCGACGGCGCCGCCGCCGGGCATATTCCACTGAAGATTCTCATAGCGGGCCTCGAGGCCGTCGGAAAGACGGCCTATCGCCGGCGAGATAATCAGGCTCACATCCATGTGCGAAGCCGTTCCGGCCTCGGGCTGCCAGTTGAGCCTGTCGGCCGGGATGCGCAGACGTCCGTCGGCTCCCGACTCCACTTCTACAACGGCATGATGGCGCTCGCCGGAAGTCGACACGGAGTTGACCTCGACGCTCATGGTGGCAGCGAGCTCGACCTCGGGAATACGGTTGAATACAATGAACTTCATGCCCTCGAATACGGGCTTTGCCGCCGTCTGCCCGTCAGCGTCCTCGACTTCGGCAATCAGCTCCATGTCGTGGCGACCATGGCCGAAGTCCGAAGCCTTGAGCCTGATGGGACCGTCGAGAGGCCAGACATGGCGGCTGACATAGTCCTCGCCCACGCACAGCGTGTAGCCGGTGATGCGGGCGCCCGAGGGCTGAACCAATGTTGATGTGGCCGAGATTTCCACCACGCCTTCCATGTTGGTCCATCCGGTATAATGGCCTTGTGAATTGATAATTATGCTTTCGGGGAGAAGAGGATCGGGACAGATTTCCGGTTCGTCGGGTCCGTCGACTGACGATGAGCAGGCCGACAGTGCAGCGCCGGCCAGAACGAAGGCAAAAAGTACGGAGAGTTTCATGCGGAATAGATTGTTATATGCATCATGTTATATGCGACAAAGATAGACATTACATTCCACCAATCCAAATAAATTCGCGACATAATCCGGGCAAAATCCGCACAATCGCCCCGACACGTGTCTGAACACACAAAGCCCCGGCCTGTTGAGGTCGGGGCTCCGGGAGTAGCCCATAGGAGAATCGAACTCCTCTTTCAAGAATGAAAATCTTGCGTCCTAACCGATAGACGAATGGGCCATCATCCGTTCCGGCACCGAAGTGACCGGACGTATGTTTTGATCAGCCTCTATCAGGCAGCCAGCTTGGCAATGTGCCTGGCCAGCTTGCTCTTGAGGTTGGATGCCTTGTTCTTGCTGATGGTGTTCTTGGCAGCAAGACGGTCGAGCATAGCTACAACCTGGGGATAGAGTGCAAGAGCTTCTGCCTTGACGGTCATCTTGCGGAGCTTGCGGACGGCGTTGCGGGCGGTCTTCGCATAGTAGCGGTTGCGCAGACGACGGCTCTCGGTCTGACGGATACGCTTTTCAGAAGATTTGTGGTTTGCCATGAGTATGCAAAAATGTCTTTTAGTCTTTTCTTATTGTTTGGTAGCCCATAGGAGAATCGAACTCCTCTTTCAAGAATGAAAATCTTGCGTCCTAACCGATAGACGAATGGGCCTCGGAGTTTTGCGAGTGCAAATATACGCACTTTTCGGCATTCGACAATGAGACTACCCCGCCAAAGACGTCTATTTAATATTTTTTCACATATTAAACGCACTTACGCCCCCTCCGGGCCGTTAATCTAATGTGAACCTGCATCTACATTGCATAGCTCTGCGCTCCGTGCCCGTATCCGACTCGAGGACTCTCGTGTCGGCTTGGTCGCGCGAACTCGGCCGCGTCACCTTCGGATTCCCCGCAGGCTCGGGGCGCGAGGCGAGGCGGAGGCGCGCCCTCGCTTCGCCGATGGCTCTGTTCGAAGGGCGCTCCGAGGCTAAGCCGGGCTCGGACATTCTGCCGCTGCGCGACTTCAGCCCCACACCGGGCTCCCCGGCCCTGGCGGCGCCCGACATTGCCCGGACCATGCTATGCTCCTTCTTAGCCGAAGTACTCGACCGCCTGCTGCAGCGCACCGCCCCGGACGCGCATCTGTCCGACTATCTCTTCGCATCGGCGGCAGCACTGTCGGCGCTGCCGCGAGGGGCAGCCTCAGCCAACTTCCACATCGTATTTCTCTATGGTCTCGCCCGCATGGCCGGCATTGCGCCCGACCTGAGCGGATATGTCCCCGGCGCCGTATTCGACATGCGCGACGGTGTGTTCCGACGCTCGGCACCGCTCCACTCCGACTATCTCGATGCCGACGCATCGAGTTTCCTCACTGTGCTCGCGCGCGTGAACTTTAATAATATGCATCGGCTGCACCTCTCGCGAGCCGAACGGCGCGACATCCTCTCGGCAATGCTCGACTACTACTCCATCCACCTTGGCAACCTCGGCAATCTGCGCACCCTCGGAGTGCTCCACGAACTCGAATGAGCGCATTTTTCACCGACTATTTGGCGAATTTATTGGTTGAAATGGTATATTTTCGCATTTTCTCAATTTTTTTTCGCAAAATATTTGCAGGATTAAAAAATCAGCCTTAACTTTGCACCGCAAAAGCAAAAGAGCTGATGCCTCTCCCACCAATAAACGGTGCGGTAGTTCAGCTGGTTAGAATGCCGGCCTGTCACGCCGGAGGTCGCGGGTTCGAGTCCCGTCCGCACCGCAAGAGGAGAGAGGAGAATGAGAAATGCTAATCTTCGGATTTCGTTTCTCATTCTTTTTTTAAATCCGGGGCACACCGCCTCGCGCCGCCTGAGGCGCCACGGCAGGCAGCCGCCGACCCGGCCCTGTAGTTCAACGGATAGAATAGAGGTTTCCTAAACCTTAGATCGGGGTTCGATTCCCCGCGGGGCTACAACACAAATCCGCGCCACCCGGAAGGTGACGCGGATTTGTGTTCATAAGGGACCTCTGTCGCACGGCGGCTGCACCGGGGTGCAGCCCTACAATCGTTGATGCAACTGCTTGTACGGGCTAATGCTTTGCCTCAGCAGCGTCGCAGTTCCGCACGGAACAAAAAAGTATTGAAGTTCAAAGTATCAAAGGGTTTACATCGCCGAGGAAACCGGCACGGGGGCGACTGCGCGAACCCTGTAGGTATTTGTCTTGAAGTAGTTGCTGACGTAACCGTTACCCATATCAACGTCCCACGCTCGGGAAGAAATGTAAGATTCGTTAGTCCAATACCACGTAGATTCAAAGGGCACTCCCCCGAAAAACCTCAGCGCATCATTAAGCGAATCTTTGTTCTTTACTATTATTTCAGCTTGCCACTTTGTAGGGGCATTATTGCGGCAGGCTGCATACCAGTCCATATAGCCACCGGGCACGTCGCGCATCATAACGAGGAAGCCCTCGCCATTCTCCAGCAGGCAAATTCCCTTCTTTGTGTATCCGATCTTCTGTCCGTCAGTCATATTTTCCCACTCGGCAGCAGTGATATAGACAGTACGGCCATTGCCGTCGGTGGCACACAGGGCAAGATGCTTCGGCGTCGATGCCGAGGCCGAAGCCTGACGGCCGGAACGACCGATAAGACCGTTGGCCACGCTCTGCGACAAGGCCACGAGCTGCGCCATAGATTCCGCAGGGCCGCTTGCATCGTAAGTGCGCTCAACCAGCCCGGTCTCCACATTAATCATACGCGCAGCCACGAAATACTCGTCGAACAGCTCGGTGACGTCTGCCACCACAACGTAGCGCACGCCGTAGCGCTGTCCCAAACGGGCTATCTGACTGTCGCGCACTTCACCCGAAGTCTGATAGTCGGTTTCCGATTCCAAAGCCTCGAGGAATTCCGCCGTGCGCTCCACCGCGGCATACTCGCCGCTCTCGGTGAGCGCGCCCACAAGCTTGGAGCCGAGAACGCGCTTATAAGCCTTGTCGACATCACTGCCGGTCATATAGACGGCAACTTTCTTGCGAGCCGCATTCTGAGCTGCGGCGCCGAAAGCCACGCCCGCACACAGCACGACAAGCAGTATAGTCCTGAGAATTGATTTCATTTCCATATGTATTTATAAGTGAGCAAGGATTCAGTTTCCGCCCAACAGGCGATAGGATACATTGCCCGCCATGGACTCCAGCACGTCGGTTCCGGTGTATTCGCGCTTGATGTTCACCGACTTGACAATCTCGCCCGTAACGAGCTTGATTAGGCGCGCGGCCATATGGCACTTGCCGTCGGACGAAATGATGCAGTTCACCACAATGACAAAATCGACGCCCATGCGCTCGCCGACGGCACGTATTTCCGATTCGGCAACCTCGCCCGAAGTCTGATAGTCGTTTTCGCGGTCGAGAGCATTGATGAACGCCTGTGAGCGCTCAAAAGCCTGATAGCCGTTCATGCGCGATATGCGCGCCATCACAGAATTGCAGACAATGGATTTGTCGGACTGCGAAATACCTCCCTCCACATACACAGCCACCTTTTTGGTCGCGGCGAAAGCCTCGCCGGAGAAGGCCACACAGGCAATCATGGCCACAAGCAATACTATTACTTTCTTCATCGCTTGAAACTCGGCCCCGGGACCCACCTCCGCGGCATTATGACAATACCGGACTCAACTATCCGGCACTTCGGTTATTAAAAAAAAATTGCGTGGGCCGTACCGGCTGCTCGTCCATACAAACGGAGGCTCTGGAATGCCCATAACAGTAGAACGAGCAAACTTGCAGAGCCTCACGCAGAATATGACTATACGATGCCGGCAGACGCTCGCGCGCCGGCCCGCACCGGAATGTGCATATCTGAAGGCGTCTACCGTCTGCCACATTCCTGACTGTTATTGAAAATTTTCCAGATTTCCGTTTGTCAGGAAAGAGCGCAAGTAACGCTTTTCCAAAAAATTACGCAGAACGACGGCCTCTGCCGCGGACTGCACCGCAAAGATAGTAATTATTTATTAATAATGAGCAAAGCGGACGCCGACAGCGCGATTTTTCCCGGCGAAAGCGCCGCAAACTTGCTTATGTCGAAATTGTGGACTATCTTTGCGCAAACTACCGATACCATGGCACAATATAACTTCGACTGCATTATAGACCGCCACGGCACTTCCGCCGTGAAAATCGACCGCCTCGACCGCGTATTCGGCCGCCACGACCTCACTCCGCTCTGGATTGCCGACCTCGACTTCGCCGTATGCCCCGAAATCACGGCCGCACTTCAGGCCCGCCTCAACCACCCCGTGCTGGGCTACTCCGAGGCCTCCGACGGCTACTGGAACTCCATCATCGACTGGAACATACGCCGCCACAACTTCCGCATCGCGCGCGAGGAGCTGGCCTTCATCCCCGGCGTGGTCAAGGGCATCGCACTGGCTGTGAACTACTTCACCCGCGAGGGCGACGGCATCGTCATCCAGCCGCCGGTCTACACCCCCTTCCGCACCGTAGTCGAGGGTAACCGCCGCCGTGTGGTGGAGAATCCCCTGCTCTTCGACGGCGAGCGCTACACCATGGACCTCGACGGCCTGGCCGCGCTCCTCGAAGCCGAGAAGCCCCGCATGATGATTCTGTGCAACCCCCACAACCCCATCGGCATACAGTGGGACGCCGACACACTCGCCCGCCTGGCGGCGCTGTGCCGCAAGCACAATGTCGTGGTAGTCAGCGACGAAATCCACGGCGACCTCATGCTCGACGGACGCCGCCACATCCCCTTCCTGAGCGTCGGCGACGACGCCCGCGCCGTGGGTGTGATGCTCGGAGCACCCTCCAAGACTTTCAACATCCCCGGACTCGTGAGCTCGTGGATGGTGGTCAAGAATCCCGAAATACGCGACGGTTTCTACAACTGGCTCGAAGTGAACGAATTCAGCTCGCCCGTACTCATCTCGACCATCGGCGCCGAGGCCGCCTACAACAACGGCGAGGCATGGCTCGACCAGATGCTGACCTACGTACGCGGAAACATCGACTTTGTCTCCGACTATGTCGCCCGCAACATCCCGGGCCTCAAGGTTATACTGCCCGAAGCCTCCTTCCTGCTGTGGCTCGACTTCCGCGGCCTGAAGCTCTGTCACCGCGAGGTCATGGACCTGCTGCTCGACAAGGCTCACCTCGCCCTCAACGACGGCACCATGTTCGGCAGCCAGGGCGACGGCTTCGCCCGACTCAATGTCGGCACACCGCGCTGCGTGCTCGCACAGGCCCTCGAAAGCCTGCGCGTCGCCGTTTGCTCAACCTGCAAAACAGTCTGACACAATGGACTACCGCATATTCCCGCCCGAGGAAATCCTCGAGACAACAATCAGCCTGCCGCTGAGCAAATCCATGGCCGCCCGCACGCTGGCCATGGACTTCGTGGCAGGCGGCGCCGACGCCCTCTCCGCCCCCGACGCCCTGCCCCGCTGCGAGGACACCGACGTTCTCCGCGCCATCCTCGCCAAGGGGCTCCCCGCCGACGGCGCCACCGTCGACGCAGCATCATCGGGCTCCGCCCTGCGCATACTCACCGCCCTGTTCGCCGCATCCGAGGGCTGCTCATGCCGCATAACGGGCACCGACAGCCTGCGCCACCGCCCCGTCGGCCCGCTCGTCGAGGCTCTGCGCTCGCTCGGCGCCGATATCAGCTACGCCGTGCGCGAGGGCTACGCGCCCCTCGACATACGCGGACGCCGCCTTGCCGGAGGCACCGTCACCCTCGACCCCTCGCACAGCTCGCAGTTCGCCACCGCCCTGATGCTCGCCGCGCCCCTGATGGCCGACGGACTGACAATCCGATACACCGTGCCCACCGTCTCGGCGCCCTATGTGCGCCTGACCGCCGACATGATGCGCCGCCGAGGAGTCGCCGCCGAAGCCGACACCGAGGGCGTCGCCGTGCCCCGGGGCACGTACGACGACCGCCCCTCGCCCTGCGAGCCCGACTGGAGCGCCGCCGCCTTCTGGTACGAAATCACCGCTCTGACAGCCGGATGGGTCACCCTGCCCGGCCTGCGGGGCGACTCCTGCCAGCCCGACCGCGCCGCCGCCGGAATCTTCGAACGCCTCGGCGCCAACACCGATTTCTCCGACGAGGGCGCCGAGCTCTCCGCATCGCCCGAGCTGTTCAGCTTCGTCGAGGCCGACATGGCCGACAACCCCGACCTCGTGCCGCCGCTCGCCGTCACCGCCTGCCTGGCCGGCATCCCCTTCCGCTTCTCCGGCGTGGCCGGACTGCGCCACAAGGAAAGCGACCGCCTCGCCGCCCTCCGCGACGAGCTCGCACGCATAGGCTGCCCCCTGAGCATCGAGAACTACGACAACGTCCTGAGCTGGGACGGCACACGCCTGCCCATACGCGAGCTCCCTGTCTTCGACAGCCACAACGACCACCGCATCGCCATGGCGCTGGCTCCGGTGTCGGTCTTCCTGCCCGGCATCGTCGTCCGCGGCGCCGAGTGCGTCGGCAAATCATATCCCGGATTCTGGGACGACCTCGTCTCGGCCGGATTCACCCTCGCCGATCCCTCGGCACCCATGCCCGAAAGGGACGGACAGCAGTGACAGTCATACTGATACTCCTTGGCGCCATCGTGGGTACCGGCGCGCTC
The DNA here is from genome assembly GCA_029059965.1 of Muribaculaceae bacterium. Lineage (GTDB taxonomy): Bacteria > Bacteroidota > Bacteroidia > Bacteroidales > Muribaculaceae > CAG-873. Next base: position 184 of record JAIDUY010000193.1, on the reverse strand, counting down.
CTCTACCTGCACCACCGCCTGACCGCTCCCGGCGACGCCGACACTCCCGACGAGGCCGCACAGCCCGACGACGGCGCCGACGACGCCTGCTGCGGCATGCACATCACCTGCGAACGCGACTCCCTGCTGGCCGCCGTATCCGAGACCATCGAATACTACGACGACGAGGAGCTCGACCGCTACG
>JAIDUY010000192.1 GCA_029059965.1 Muribaculaceae bacterium | reverse complement strand
GAATTATATATTATTCATCGCAACCATGACAGACGTTCCGACAGTTCAGTCCGACCCCGTGCAGCCACACTACAATAGCCGGTATGGCCGCAGGATAGTGAACATAATGAATTTTATCGTTCTCATCCTGTCCGCACTTCTGATAGTGTGGATATCCATCGACACATTCAAGAAGATAAATTTTCTGCAAAACCAGGCCTATATGTCATTCCAGTTCTGGGTCTGCGTCTTCTTCATACTCGATTTCTTTGTCGAGCTGTGGTTTACCAACGACAAATGGCGCTTCTTCAAGCACCGACTGCTGTTCCTTCTGCTGTCGATACCCTACCTCAACATAATCGACAACATGGACATCCATCTCAGCCACGACGCCATCTACTTCGTCCGCTTCATTCCTCTTGCCCGTGGCGCACTGGCAATGTCGATAGTCATCGGCTATCTGTCGTCGAACGCTGTGACAAGCCTGCTGATGAGCTACATATGCATAATGATAATGGTGACCTACTTCTGCTCGCTCATCTTCTTCCAGCGCGAGCACGGCGTCAACCCCGCCATAAACGGCTACTGGACAGCGCTCTGGTGGACTGCGATGAATCTCACTACCGTGGGCTGTTCGATATCGCCGATGACAGTGGCGGGCAAAATCATAGCCGTCATACTGCCCATATGCGGCATGATTATGTTCCCGCTGTTCACCGTCTACCTGACCAACTACGTCACCGAGCAGATGAAGAAAAGCTCGCGCCACCACAACGGGACGAACAATAATTGAAAGACAAGTGTTTCAAGTTATATATCAACCCTAAATACTGAAATTTATGCATCTCACACCAAAAGAGGAGGATAAGCTAAAGCTTCTCACGCTGGGCATGATTGCCGAGCGCAGACTCCAGAAAGGTCTGAAACTCAACTATCCGGAGTCAGTGGCATACATCACCTCATGCGCACTCGAAGGAGCACGTGAGGGTAAGACTGTAGAGGAGGTAATGCACGACTCCGCCAATGTCCTCACAAAAGATCAGGTCATGGAAGGCGTAGCGGACATGATAGATCTCCTGCAGGTCGAGGCGGTGTTCACCGACGGTTCACGACTGGTGAGCATCCACAAGCCCATCAAATAAACAAATCCGTAAAAGTCAACGATTATGGCAACAAAACAGACTAACGGCACAAAGACTCCCTCGCAGGAATCTTACACGACACCCCAAGGCATCTTTCCCGGTCAACCGGCCATAGCATACCCCAACACACCGGGCTTCACCCCTGCGACGCCCGTGCCCGTCGGCGGCGTCATCCTTGCCGACAATACCATCGAATATAATGT